>JAUHWX010000283.1 GCA_030427285.1 Bacteroidia bacterium | reverse complement strand
TGAGCCAACCAGCGCTCTGGATGATGAAAATGCAAAACGTGTTGCCCAGCTTCTGGAAGAAACGGCCAGCGACTGCAATGCAAACCTTATTGTGGTAACGCACGATCAGCGTTTGAAAGATCACTTTAAAAACGTGATAGAGCTATGAGAATCGGAAAAATAAGTCTCAATAACATAAAGCACAAGCCGCTTTCCAGTATTCTCAGCATTATACTTTTAGCTTTTGGGGTGGGAATAATTATAATGCTGATGGGCACATCTGAACAACTGGAAAAGCAGTTTACCAAAAACATTAGAGGAATAGACATGGTAGTTGGCGCCAAGGGCAGCCCGCTTCAATTAATCCTCAGCAGCGTTTACCAGATTGATGCCCCTACTGGAAATATTTCTTTGAATGAGTTCAACAAACTGTCCAAAAATCCAATGGTGGAAACTTCAATACCTCTTGCTTATGGCGATAATTATGAAGGCTACAGAATTGTTGGGACTAGCCTAGATTACCCAAAACACTACGAAGCCGAGCTGAAAAACGGAGACTGGTGGAAAAAATCGGGAGAAATAGTAGTAGGCTCCAGGGCTGCCGAACTTTTAGAGTTATCCATTGGCGATAAATTTTCAGGGAGTCACGGACTTTCCAATTCCATTGATGAGCATGACCATTTTGCTTATACCGTGGTAGGAATAATGGCCCCCACCAGCACTGTGGTGGATAAACTTCTACTTACTGAAATATCCAGCGTGTGGGCCGTTCATGATGA
The DNA here is from genome assembly GCA_030427285.1 of Bacteroidia bacterium. GTDB lineage: Bacteria > Bacteroidota > Bacteroidia > Flavobacteriales > Schleiferiaceae > Owenweeksia. The sequence goes on along the minus strand of JAUHWX010000283.1, from coordinate 2,485 downwards.
TCACAGCCACGAAGGTGAGGATCACGTGCATGAAGAAAAACCTAAAGAAATTACCGCAGGGCTGATAAGCTTCAAAAGCCCGATGGGAAATCTTACCATACCACGAATGGTAAACCAAAAGACCAACATGCAAGCCGCCTTGCCCGCTATTGAGGTAAATCGCCTTTTTAGTTTGATGGGTTCCGGGGTAAAAACTTTACGGGTATTAGCCATCCTAATTATTGTCCTTTCAGCTTTTAGCGTCTTTGTTTCACTTTGGCAGTCACTCAAAGAAAGACGTTATGAATTAGCTTTAATGCGCAGTATGGGCGGATCTGGCCGCCAACTTTTGTGGATAGTTTTGGCCGAAGGTCTGTTAATTTCCTTTTTAGGATACATCTTAGGAATTCTACTCGGCAAGCTTTCGCTAATGGCCATTTCGCAGCTTACTGAGCAAACCTATCAGTACGAAATGAGCATGCAGTGGATAACTCCCATAGAATTAATTTTGCTACCCGCCACATTACTCATTGGCACTATTGCTGCATTGATTCCCGCTATTCAGGCTTATAAAACCAATATTTCTAAAGTACTTTCTGATGCGTAAAATATTTTTCTCACTACTTATAGTTTGCTCTGCTCAGGGCGCTTTCGCGCAAAAGCAGCTAGTGTGGCAACTTTTGGGAATGACCACCTATCAAACTGACCCGGGTGATTCTGGCGAATTGAATTATTCACCACAGTTTCCAGCCGTTTTAGAAACCCAGTTTGAAGGTGAGGAAGTAGTGATTTCAGGCTACTTAATTCCAATTGATTTAGAAGCAGGAAAATATGCCCTGTCCAAAAATCCTTTTACTTCTTGTTTCTTTTGCGGTAATGCAGGACCCGAAACAGTAATGGAACTTCATTTTGCTGAAAACCCTGGCCGATTTGCCACCGATGAATATCTTATGATAAAAGGGACATTGCAGCTAAACCGCAATGGAAGCGGTCTGTTTTTTGTTTTAAGAAATGCTGAAATCCACGGATAAATGACTCATTTGAAAAACACAACTTGCCCTCCGCTAACAGCTTGTACTAAGCCTTGTCCTCCGCTGGCGGAGGTGCCCGTAGGACGGAGGTGGACTCAAGCCCTTTTATTAATGGCTACTTTCTACCTTCTTTCCGCACAATCCCTCCTAGCTCAAAGCACCCCAAAAGAAATCGATTGGAAATTTCTTTCCAAAGTGGACTTCGTAGATAAGTACTTTGAAGAATATGAGGCTTGGTATCTGTTTCCCGAATTCTCAGAGCCCATCAAAAAATTGGATGGCAAAAAAGTAAAAATCAAGGGCTATGTGATTCCATTGGATGTGGAAGACAACCTCTATGCCCTTTCGGCTTACCCATTTAGTTCATGTTTCTTTTGCGGTGGCGCTGGGCCCGAAAGTGTAATGAGTTTAAAATTCAAAGGCAAACCTCGCCATTTTGATACCGATGATGTAGCTACTTTTGAGGGAACTTTGCACCTAAATACCACAGATTTGGATACCTTTAACTATGTGCTTCAAAATGCACAAGAAGTTGAATGACAAAAAAACTACTACTCCCCATTATCCTGCTCATTTTAGTGGTTGGATATTTTTTAGGACCTAAACCCGAAACACCAAATTTCAAAGGCTCGCTTCCTGACTTAAAAGTTCCTATTACAGAAATAACAAGATATGTGGATAGCACCGAAAACAGCCAAGATCTTCGAGTAGACAATAATGCTAAAATAGTTTGGTATGATGGTATTGGAAAACCTACCGAATATGTAATTCTGTATTTACCAGGTTTTTCAGCTTCACGAATGGAAGGTCACCCTGTGCATGTAGACATGGCTGATAAATATGCTTGCAACCTTTATTTAGCCCGGCTGGATTATCATGGTTATAAAAACAGCAAATTGGCCAATTTTACCGCTGAAGGCATTTGGGAGTCGGCCCTTGAGCAATTTGCAATAGCTGAAAAACTAGGGCAAAAAATTATTATCATGGGCACTTCAACTGGTGCCACTTTGGGAATTATGCTGGCGGCCAAATTTCCCGATAAGGTGCATGGACTGATCAATATGTCCCCTAATATTAGAGTAAATAATCCTGCAGCATTTTTACTAAACGACCCATGGGGTCTTCAAATTTGCAAATTAGTATTTGGCGGAGAAGCCCGAAGAATTTATCACGAGCAAGATGCGGCCAACCTCTACTGGGATACGCTTTATCCCGCCACAGCTGTGGTACAACTTCAGGAGCTATTGGAAACCGCTATGGTGGATTCTACTTTTCAGAAAGTAAAATGCCCAACCATCACTTTATACTATTATAAAGATGAAGCCAATCAGGATGAAGTGGTAGACGCGTCTTACATCCCAAAAATGCAGGATGAGCTGGGCACTCCGGCAAATTTGAAAAGAATAAAAGCTATACCCACAGCAGGCAACCATGTAATAGGCTCATTCATCAAATCAAAAGACTACCAAGCTGTA
>JAUHWX010000058.1 GCA_030427285.1 Bacteroidia bacterium | reverse complement strand
GAGTTTGCACGCTAGAAACAGGCACCGCCAGCGTTACAATTTTAAAGCGCTAACTGAGAGCAGTCCTTCTTTGGCACCTTTTGTAAGACCCAATAACTACGGAGATGAGTCTATCGACTTTTTTAATCCTGAAGCGGTAAAGGCGCTAAACAAGGCTTTATTGAAACACCATTACGCAGTAGAGCATTGGGAAATACCTGAAAGCTATTTGTGTCCGCCCATTCCTGGCAGGGCAGATTATTTACACCATACAGCAGATCTATTGGCACAAAGCAATGGCGGAAATTTACTTATCGGTGAGCATATCAAATGTCTGGATGTAGGAGTGGGAGCCAACTGTATTTATCCCATAATAGGAAATGTGGAGTACGGATGGCGATTTGTAGGTAGTGATATTGATCCTGTGGCGATAAAATCGGCAAAGAAGATTGTGGAAGCCAACCCACTTATTAGCGAAGAAATAGAGTTGAGGTTACAATCCAATTCCAGGTTTATTTTTGAAGGAATAGTAAAACCCAATGAGCAATTTGATTTAACAATTTGTAACCCACCGTTTCATTCGTCACAAAAAGAAGCACAAGCTGGAACAGTGCGGAAACTGAGAAACCTGAAACATAAAAAAGAAGTTAAACCTGTTTTGAACTTTGGAGGAAACAGCAACGAACTTTGGTGTGAAGGTGGTGAGCAAAAGTTTGTAAAAGACATGATTTTTGAGAGTCGAAGATTTAGTAAATCATGTTTTTGGTTTTCCAGTCTTATCTCAAAAGAAGCTAACCTAAAAAGTGTTTATAAGACCTTGAAGAAAGTTGAGGCCATCAGTGTGAAAACCATCCCCATGGGGCAAGGAAATAAGGTGAGCCGTATTGTGGCCTGGACATTTCTTACACCAGCACAGCAAAAGGAATGGAAGACCCAGAGGTGGAATAAGAAACCTTTGGTGTAATGACGAATTTGAAAGATCCGTGTTTCACTCGTTTTTCAAAGTCTATAGAAGCGCACTCACTTCCTGAGCGATTTACCTATCCTTTTGAATACGAGCCACATCCCTTAAGTGTGCTGGCAGCTGAAGAGCTTCAAAATCATTTGGAAACCCAAACCGACTGGGAACACAATTTTGGACTTGAGGAAGGGAAGGAAGGGAAAGTGATTGGGAAAATGTTTGGCGTAATGGTGGTAAAAAATGAGGAAGGTGAGATTGGTTATTTATCCGCCTTTTCAGGGAAATTGACAGGAGGAAACCATCACAATGGTTTTGTGCCTCCGGTATTTGATGCACTCACTGAAGGCAGTTTTTTGAATAAGGGAATGGAGCAACTTACAAAGATGGGCGCAGCCATTAAAGACTTGCAATCCAAAGACAAAGCCGAAAATCACCAGAAGATAGAGCTCTTAAAAACCGAAAGGCGCGACTACTCGATATCCTTGCAGGATCAGATTTTTGACAACTTCTCTTTTCTGAATATATACGGAGAATCCAAAAGTGTGCGTGAGATTTTTAAAAATACCAAGCATAGAAATCCCCCAAGTGGCGCAGGCGATTGTGCAGCACCTAAGCTTTTGCAATATGCATTTTCTAAAAAAATGAAACCACTGGCCTTTGCTGAATTTTGGTGGGGCTTATCGCCCAAATCTTATTTTTGGGAGCACAAGCATTTTTACCCGGCTTGTGAACTAAAGTGCAGGCCTATATTGAAGCATATGTTGGAAGGAGTGGAGGTTGAACGGAAGCCATAATGGGTACTACTCTGCCACAATTTTCCCTATCTGCTGTACTTTACCATTAGCATCTTTTAAGTGATACAAATAAAAGCCTGTCTTCAGGTTTACAGGTATAAACCCATTATCATTATCTAGCTTTTTTTTCAGCACAGGTTTGCCTTGCATATCTATTATTTCTAAAGTATAGGTATTATTGCTTTCTGCCAAAAAGCTATAATGCAGCTTATCTTTTACCGGGTTTGGGTAAAAGCTCACCACGGTTTCCGGGGCATCCAGCTCTACATTGGAGATATTGCCATCTGGGCCGAGTTTGATGAGCAGACCTTTTCCCCTAATTCTGCCTGTAATTACGCATCTACTATCCAATGTAGGCGCAATGGTATTAAAGGTTACGAACTTAGGTGTTCCATCACTACCATCATAGTTACCCCAAATCCATCGCCATTTTAAGTCACCTGAAAAGTTCGTTTTTACCACATGAAAGTAGCGAAATCTAGTGTTGGTGTTTTTAGCTAAGAAACCTCCCTGACAGGCTAATACAACATTATCCGGGGAATAGATAATTGCATTTTTATTATTCTGTAGACTTTCATCCGAATATTCGGTATAATTAGGTCCCAAGGGCTGGCTAAATGCATTAAATGCTACGGTGTCTACAAATACTGCGTTGGAATTAACCTTATAAAACCCAAGGCTCGAATTGGCAGATCCTGAGGAGGATGGAGACCCCAACACAGATGATAATCCAAACGCTAAATATTCTGAAGAAGACAATTTGTAATGCGTGTAAACCTCTGCCTTATTTGCGTCCCCATCCAAGGTGATTTTAGTCAGAGGGTTGTAGCTGGCTAGTCCTGATTTGGTATAAACGTGCCAAAGAGAATCAGAAACCTCATATACCGAGGTGATATGCTGGCCATAGGGAGCTATCATGCTTAGGTCTATGTTATGATAATTTTTTAGGTTAAAATTAGAGTCCAAATCAATAATTCTTGCATCTATTATCCCAGGGCCAGACTTGCTTAGAACTACTCTAAGCGTGTTGTTGTCAACTTGCTGTGTGTATGATGGATAGGCATCATTTATTGTATCTAAATCTAAGGGTATTGAATCGAGAATGTTTCCCTGCTTAATACTGTGGATACTAAATTCTCTTGTTGCAGGGTTAGCTCCATTCATACAGTATACATAGTTTTTGTGATTAAAACTAAATGGAGCAAAAAATCGGGCTCCAGGACGACCTACATCAGTGCCTAATATTGTGTCCATTACACTAAGATTTTGATCATACCTCATAAGGCTGGGATGTGAGGTTCCTATAAGATTATTGGAACAAGTATAGATAGCGTATGGTGATGTTTCAGTAATAAGATCATAATGCCACGAATAAATGGTGCTATCTATTTTGAGTTGAGCGATAAGGCTATTGCAGAGTAACCCTATGGTAATAATCAATACGTTTCTCATAATCTGAAGTGGCTAGATTATTTTTTTCAGGGGCATGAACTTCCTAAGTTGAATGCGTAACTAGATTTCATTCAACGCCAAGTTTAGTAAAAAAGATCTTACAGAATTTTCTGTGTTAAAACTTTAACACCTGATAATCGAAAAATACCTGATATAAGGTAGGAATGTAATTGATGCGATTATCATGAAAATGTATTCCCAGAATTTGTTTGAAAATTTAGTTTTTAATTCAAATCAATATCTAACTCTCCACCACGTAAATAGCTGCTAAATAGGTCTGAAAAGTTATAGCCGCTTACCAATCGTTCTTTATTCAGTTTAGAATATTCAGCTAATGCCCAAAGCACCATTTCCATTAGAAAGTACTTTTCATCATCGCTTACTTTTGGTTGGTATTTGCTAACCAATTTGGGAAGAGGAGAAATACTATCGAGAATATCTTTGTATTCCTTATCCGTAAAGTCGGTGAGGAAATCAATAGAATGACCACGGCCAAACCACTCAATAAGCTGGGTGTATGGATTGTCTTTATCTCCGGATTTTAAGTGATCCATTTCTGGAAAATAATCGCTCAAAAGTGTCCTAACCGCTGAGCTAATCAAGTTTTCGGCTACCATAGCGGCTCCTTCTTGCTCACCCTCATATACTAACTCTACCTTTCCGGTAATAGAAGAAACCACACCCAAAAAGTCGATCAGACGAATGGTGGTTTTGTCAGAACCATTGATGAGGTTTCTGCGCTCGGCAGTACTTACCAAATTTTCGAGAGCCGTGATAGTAAGCCTGGCTGATACACCGCTTTTAGAATCTATATATTCATTGTCTCTGGCTTCAAAAGCAATTTGCTCCAAAAGATTCCTTGCCACATCAGGAACAATTACCGTTTTGTTTCGGTCGTCATTGCTTTTTGCTTCCTGTGCTGTAATTTTTCTTGCCGTCTCAATATCTTCGGGATAATGTGTCAATATCTGGCTGCCAATTCTATCTTTTAGCGGAGTCACAATTGACCCACGATTGGTATAATCTTCAGGATTTGCGGTAAATACAAATTGAATATCCAAATTAAGCCTAAGCTTAAACCCGCGTATTTGTACATCACCTTCTTGTAAAATATTAAAAAGTGCCACCTGTATACGTGCCTGCAAATCGGGCAATTCATTAATTACAAAAATGCTGCGATTGGCACGAGGAATCATTCCAAAATGAATAACGCGCTCATCGGCATAAGACAGCTTTAGATTGGCCGCTTTTATGGGGTCTACATCACCAATAAGGTCGGCTACTGTAACATCAGGTGTAGCCAGTTTTTCATAATAGCGCTCATCGCGATGTATCCAGTATATAGGAGTGTCATCACCTTTTTCGGCAATGATATCCATAGCTGTTTTACTGATTGGATTCAGAGGATCATCAGACAGCTCGGTGCCACTTATTGCCGGCACATATTCGTCCAGCAGGCGCGTCATCATGCGGGCCATTTTTGTTTTGGCTTGACCACGAAGACCCAAAAAGTTTATGTTGTGACCCGAAAGAATGGCTCGCTCCAAATCTGGAATTACAGTGTACTCAAAACCGTGAATACCTTCAAAAACAGAGGTTCCCTTTTTTAGGTTTTCTACTAAATTCTTTCGAAGCTCTTCTTTTATGGTTAGTGGCTTGTAGCCCGTTTTTTTAAGCTCACCGAGGTTGGTTATTTTATCTATATCCATAATTTATTGTTCAGATTGTGCACGGCTGTCAAAGTCCAAAAGCACAGAGTCTCTGTATGATTTAGTATTCTTAATATCTGAAAGTTCACGGCTGATAAGTTCCAGATCATTTTGTATAGAATCTTGAAGAATAGTCACCGTTTTTTCATTTTGCTTTTTTATAATAAAGCGGTCCACTTCATCGGCCTTATTTCCTCTTAGCCCAGAGTGATATATAATAATGGTGTCGCCATGTTGTTTATAATCAAATACGTATGGTGTGCGGCTATCCGATTTTACGGTAAGCAAAGATTCTCCATCCAGCCACAATTCGGAGTAGGCCCCTTGTATTGTATTAAAAGACCATTTTCCTTTCATCGAATGCGAAGTTGAGTCTGAATTGCAGGATGGGAAAAGTAATACAGCAGCACCGCAGGCAAGTAGTAAAGATTTTAGTTTCATTGTTCTTAGATATTGTTTAGATAAAACTCAAATGTAAGTGCATTGTTTCAGTTTATTTACCTGATGTTTCGTCTTCGGTTATTTTCATAATCATGAAAAATAAAATCACCTAAACCTTTAAGGCCGGTAAAAAATGCCTTCCCTTTATTGGCTTCAGTAAACTGCTGAATAAACCTTTGTAAATAAGGATCTTGAGCAATCATAAAAGTGGTGATAGGAATTTTTAATCTACGACACGCGGCTGCTTTATTAAGGCATTTGTTTACAATGTACTCATCCAGTCCAAAGCTGTTTTTATAATACGTTCCGTCAGGTTCATGCAAGCAGCTAGGCTTACCATCGGTTATCATAAAGATTTGCTTGTTGGCATTTTTCTTTTTTCGCAGTAGGTCCATGGCCAATTCTAGCCCCGCTACTGTGTTTGTGTGGTAAGGCCCAACTTTTAAATAGGGGAGGTCTTCAAGAGCTATTTGCCAGCTGTCATTTCCAAATACAATTATATCGAGCGTATCTTTTGGGTAACGCGTTTTTATCAGTTCGGCCAGGGCCAATGCTACTTTCTTGGCAGGAGTGATTCTATCTTCACCATATAGTATCATGGAGTGGCTTATGTCTATCATCAGCACGGTAGACATTTGAGCTTTGTGGTAGTTTTCCTGAACTACTAAATCATCATGCGTCATGCTAAAGTCATCAATGCCCTGGTTTACGAAAGCATTGCGTATGCTTTCATTCATTGCAATTTGGTCCAGGCTGTCGCCAAAATGATAGCTGCGCATATCACTGGTTTGCTCGTCTCCCTGGCCGCTATATTTGGTGGTATGATTACCACTATTTGATTTTTTGAGTTTACCAAAAATCTGCTCCAGAGCCGCGCTTCTTATCGCTCTTTCCGTTTTTGCAGTAATGCTAAGCCCACTGCCATCTCCAGGCCCATCCCCATTGGGCGAGTCTATTTCTTCACGTAGGTAGCCTCTCTTTTTTAGCTCCTCTATAAAATCGTCCATAGTATACTCGGCAGTGGTAATCCCATATTCTTTATCAATTTCATTAAGCCAGTCCAAAGCCTCGTCCACATCACCCGAGGTATGAAGAATTAACTCTTTGAAAATATCAAAGAGTTTTTCAAATACAGTTTTGTTTTTGCCAGTGTATTCAGAAAACCGGATGCCTATCATAGAAACTTTTTTGCACCACCAAGGTACGTGGATGTTTTGTTAGAATTAATAAACGTTGGCAGTGGGGCAAAAGGTTTTGGTGATGATGAAAAAAATAGGGGCCGTAAAACGCATAAATAGGTCATAGTACTTTGAAGGCCCTTAAAATTTGAAAGATTTGTAAAAATTATTATAATGTATAATTCTGATTGTCAGTTTTTTAGTTATTTATGTTAAAAAAATGTTGATAAATTTAGCTTTTGTTTTAATTTGCGCCCGTAAGGGGTTATTAATTAATGTTTTAGATGAATGAAAAATCTGTATTCTAGTGTTATCATCTCCGGATTGGTCACGCTATTATTAGTCATGCTAGCAGGTTAACTCGCTCCATCGGATTACATTTTTAATAATAAACTAAGTAAAACGGTTTCGATATTTTGGAGCCGTTTTTTTTATTGCCCTTGATATAGAGGAATAGCCGTTTCATTCTTGATTTCATCCATCACGAAAATGGTTTGCGTGTTGCTTATGTGTTCCAGTATCGTGAGCTTGTTTACTATAAAATCACGGTACGCGGCCATATCGCTTACGGTAATTTTTAGGATATAGTCATACTCTCCGGCTATATGAAAGCACTCTGATACTTCTCTAAGTTTTATCACCTCTTCTTGAAATGCCAGCAAATATTTCTTGTTATGGCTGCTAAGGCTCACATAACAGAAGGCAGTTAAAGTGAGCCCCAGTTGCGGTTGATTAATAAGAGCAACATACCCACGAATAAAGTTGTTCCGCTCTAGCCTTTTCACGCGTTCATACACAGCTGTGGTGGATAGAGTGAGTTTGGCACCAATTTCTTTATGCGTCATTTTGCCGTCATGCTGCAGCAAATCCAAAATTTGTAAATCAAGATGGTCAATTTTCATAACATGATATTTTTTCTGTTTGTACTTAATATGAGTAGCCTATTATAACTAATAGTTTGTAATATGGTGGTTATGTAGTTTTATTTTCAACCAGCATTGTGGTGTAAAGATAATTTTTCTCTTTTGCTTAAAATTTAGGAAATGGATAATAGCAAAGAAATAATCAGCGAACTTTTAGAAAAAGTAGTCCGAAACACCGAGAACTTTTTGGGTTATCCGGTATCTAAAGACTTTGACTATGATGAGTTGATGCCATTTTTGAAATACCCAATGAACAACCTTGGTGATCCCTTCATAAGCTCTACCTATGGCGTAAATAGCAATGAAATGGAGAAAGAAGTGATTGCTTTTTTTGCCAAATTGTTTAGGGCAGAACCCAATAATTGGTGGGGTTATGTTACCAATGGTGGCTCAGAGGGAAACCTTTATGGACTTTACTTAGCGCGGGAGCGTTATCCCAGGGCTATGGTGTATTACTCTGAGTCTACGCATTATAGTGTACAAAAGAATTTACACCTTCTGGGTATGCCTTGCATTGTAATTCGCACTCAGGATAATGGAGAGATGGACTATGATGATTTGAAGGAATCTATGCGTAATCATAGAAATGTACCAGCCATAGTTTTAGCAAATATTGGCACTACCATGACCGAGGCCGTGGATGATGTTCAATTAATAAAACGAGTGATGAAAAGCTTGGCAATTCAGCATCACTATGTGCATTGCGATGCTGCCTTGGGTGGAATTGTAAATGCATTGACGGAGCCGCGTCCGGCCTTTGATTTTAAAGATGGTGCCGATAGTATTGCGATAAGCGGACATAAATTTATTGGGAGCCCTATTCCTTGTGGGGTAGTGGTGGTAAAAAAAGCGAACCGTGATAGAATTGCTATGGCAGTTTCATATATAGGTAGTTCTGATACCACCATTACAGGATCTCGAAATGGACATAGCCCACTATTTTTGTGGTACGCCCTGCGAAAATTGGGTGTTGACGGTCTTAAGGCCAGAGTGGCAAAAAGCCGTGAATTGGCAGCCTATACTTTAGAAAAATTTAGAGCCAATAATATTCCGGCCTGGAGAAACCCCAATGCCATTACTGTGGTAATTCCGCCTCAATCAAAAGCTGTGTCTTCTAAATGGCAATTGGCGACTGAGGGTGATTTAAGCCATGTGATATGCATGCCAAATGTTACCCGTAATCAGATTGATAGTTTGATTGAAGATATCCTAAGTTCAAAGGATGAAGAGCCTTTGGGTAGTGAGATGTACGAACTTTACTAGGTATGCTTTTTTAAACTAAGAAACATTAGTTTCATTTACTTTTCAGAAAGCATTTGATACCTTGGCACTGGTAAATTAATTAGCGATTTAGCTAAATTGTGTCATGAAATTCATCCGAGATAATACTATTTTCAAAATTGTAACGGTACTCTTTATTACTCTGGGAGCGCTTGGTGCAATTAGCTTTTTTAGCTTTAGGAGCTATCGCGACTTTAGCGAGGCATTAGATAAACTGTATAACCAGCCAGACGAAACTACTCTTACTGAGGCTATTCTTACCAATATAGGAACTCTTGAAAGTCATGCTAGAACTTACTCTTTAACGCTTGATTCTAAGGATCTTAAAATTTATATCGAAAATGTTGGCGAAATAAACCAGCAAATAGACTCTTTATACAGAAGAAGTTTAGGGACAGAATACCAATCTGAGGTAGATACCCTTAGAAGGCTGTTCAATGAAAAAGTTCAGAGTTTTGAAAACCTGATTGATATTAAAGTTAAGCAAACTACACGGCAGATAGATAGATCAGCATTGAGGGCCTTATCGAGAACTCAGGAGACAATGCTTAGGGATAGTTTATTAATGCCACGTCAAGAAATTACCACAACTACCACCACAAGAACAGAGTCAGTTGACTCAGAAACAGAAGAGGAAGAGAATCCTGGGTTGTTTCAGCGTGTATTTGGTTCTAAAAAGGATAAGGAGAGCAATAGAATTCCGGTAAGGAGTGAGGTAAGGAAAGAAAAAACCGTAGCTTACGATAGTGCTTATTTTGAGAAAGTAGATACCCTTATTACCACTGCTCGTAAGGCTTTGGAGCAAGCAGAGCAGCAGCGTCAAATGCAATCAGCTATTCTTACCGGAAAAGAATTGGAAATGGTTTCCAAAGACCAGATGATTTACAATCAGCTGCGCTCAATTATCTTAAATATCAAGCAAATTGAAGAGCTGGTAAGCAATGCTGAGAAAAGGGAAACATTATCTGTAGCAAAGCGGTCTTTCACTTCTGTAGCGGTTTTTGCAATTTGTGGAGGCCTTTTGGCCATGGCTCTTATTTACCTTGTGATACGCGATATAATTTCTGGGCGAAAGATGCAGTTGGAGCTGAGAAGAGCTAAGAGCAAGGCTGAGAAATTGGCTAGCGTAAAAGAGGAATTTTTGGCTAATATGAGTCATGAAATTCGAACTCCCTTGAATGCTATCATTGGTTTTTCGGAGCAGTTGGCAAGCTCCAGTTTAGATAATGATCAGCGATCTAGACTTCAAAGAGTGCGAAGTAGTAGTGAACATTTATTGATGCTAGTGAATGATATTTTAGATTATTCTAAAATAGAATCTGGTAAGTTAAGGTTTGAGGAAATTGGTTTCAAAGTATCCTTGGTGGTTAATGAGAGCTTGTCTACCATAGAACATCTGGCGGCAAACAAAGGTATCGAGCTATTAGCCGAAATTGACCCTCAATTAGAGGATTTTATAGTGAAGGGAGACCCTATAAGGCTGAAGCAAATTTTAATAAACCTTGCCGGGAATGGTGTAAAATTTACAGCACACGGTTATGTGAAAATTTTAGTGAAGATAAAAAGCCGCAGGAAGGATAGGCTTTGGATTGAGTTTTTGGTAGAGGATACGGGAAAGGGAATCGCACCAGAAAAGCTGAGTACCATTTTTGAAGGATTTGATCAAGAAGACACATCAATTTCCAGAAAGTATGGCGGAACAGGACTAGGCTTAACGATAAGTAAGAAGCTGGTAAACTTACTCAAAGGAAAAATTGATGTAATGAGTGAGGTCAATCAAGGTTCCACCTTCGTGCTCAAATTGCCATTTAAGGTTGGTGATAAAGATGACTATAGTGGTAAGTTTGACCCTGAAAGGGTTGAGATAAACCTGGAGGGAAAGCGACTTCTTTTAATAGACGATGATAGTATGAATCATGTGCTCCTGAAGCCATCTCTGGAAAGGTGGGGACTTGATTTTGAAAGTTGCTACGATGGTGAGTCCGGAATAGAAATGGCCATGGCTTCATATTTTGACTTTATATTGGTTGATCTTCAAATGCCCGGTAAAAGCGGCCTTGAGGTAATTAAAGAAATTAGGTCAAAGTTTTCGGCAAGTCAAAATGCGGCATTAATTTTATGTACGGCCAATGCCATGATTAAAAAGGCAAAAGATCCGTCCTTAGAGATGATAGATGCAACCTTGCTAAAGCCTTTTAAAGAGTATGAGATTGCCGCTCTTTTGGCCGGTATAGATCATACTGAGGAGTCAGGAATTAATGAAGATGCATTGATAGGTAAAGAGGAACCTCTATATACTCTGGATAATTTTAGTGCATTTGCTGGTGACGATACCAAAGTGCTCAAGGAATTTTTGATTTCTTTTATGGAAACCAATGAGGAGCATTTGTCCTTACTTCATTCATACTTTGAAACTGAAGACTATGTGAATGTGGGTGATACAGCTCACAAAATGAAAAACACATTTGGCCAATTAAAAGCCAATGCAGTAATGCAACACTTACAAGAGCTCGAAAAATTAGTTGACAGCACTCAGCCAAAAAAGCTGGTTGAAGAAAGAATTTATAAAACTCAAAAACTTTCTGAAGAGCTATTCACCAGTTTGCGCAAAGAGGTGGAGGCGATGTAGCATTTGAGCTTATACCTCCAATCCATAAATTTTGATCTTATTATAAAGTGTCTTGCGATCTATATTTAGGAGTTTGGCAGCTTTTGTTTTATTGAATCTAACTTTTTCTAGAGCCTCCATTATTTTTTGCCTCTCCAGTGCACTCTCCAGCTGCTTTAGATCTGTAGAATCCTGAATACTGCGAATGTCATCAGCCTGTTGAGTATACCTGCTGGAAATTTCGCTTGGTAAAGCATTCTTCTCAACAAGTGAGCCTTGAGTAAGTAACACAGAGCGTTTGATTACGTTTTTTAGCTCTCTGAGGTTTCCTGGCCAGCCGTATTCCATTAGCAGGCTCATAGTTTCTTCTTTAAATCCTTCTACGTTTTTTTCAAGTTCTTCGTTAGCTTGCTGTAGAAAATGATTAGCAAATTGTTTTACCTCCTCGGTTCTAGACCTTAGTGGAGCTATTTCAATCTTAAACTCATTAATTCGGTGAAAAAGGTCTTCTCTAAATTCACCTTCGGCAATAGCCTTTTGCAAGTTTTCATTTGTGGCGGTAAGTAGGCGCACATCAATGGGTATATCATCTCGGCCACCAACACGCCTTATCACTTTTTCCTGAATTGCTCTAAGCAGCTTCACTTGTATTTCGTAGCTGAGGTTACCAATTTCATCAAGAAACAAGGTGCCTCCATTAGCCACTTCAAATTGACCAACTCTGTCTGCGGTTGCACCAGTGAAGCTTCCTTTTATATGTCCAAAAAGTTCGCTGGCAGCGAGCTCTTTCGATAATGAGCCACAATCGATAGCTACAAATGCCTTATCACGTCTTTTACTTAAATTGTGAATTTGACGAGCGACATATTCTTTACCGGTTCCACTTTCTCCTTGTATGAGCACACTCATATTAGTGGGACCTACTAAGTCAATGTATTGGTTTACATTTTTGGTTTGTGGACTTACCCCCTTTACAAAGTCAGCTTTTGAAGCATGGCTATGAGGGGTATTGCCAGAATGGTTGTTTGATTTTTTTACAGGAGCGCTGGCCTGTAGTGCAGGCTTTTCTTGTGGTGTTTCAATTACTGATGTAACCAAAGCCAAAAGTTCTTCAGGGTTTACAGGTTTAGTCAAGTAATCGGAAGCACCCAACTTCATGGCATTCACGGCAAGTTTAATATCACCATAGCTTGTAATCAATATAAGAGGAGTGGTGATGCCTTTTTCCTTGAGTATCTTAAGCATTTCTATACCATCCATTCCCGGCATGCGATAATCCGAAAGTATTAGGTCAAAGCTGGTTTCTTCAATAGCTTGGAGACCCTTCTCGGCAGTCGATTCAGTATGGGGAATGAAACCCTTTTTTTCTAAAAAGGATTTTAACATTAGTAGAAAAGTGGTGTCATCATCCACCACCAATATTTTTGGTTTTGTATCTCTCATATCCATGGCGCTAAAGCTAAATAAAGATACTTAGATAAAATTGTTCGAGTAGGTATAAAAAAAGAAGTCACCACTCTCCAGTGGTGACTTCAGCTCAACTCGAACAACTAAAAACTAACGCTGCTATTTATATAGCTTCTTAAAAATTGTGAACCATTTACTGGTTTATATTCTCATTAATGACAACAATCATGTGGTTTCACATACCTCTACGGTAAAAGGCTGATTTTAACCCGCTTAAACAAAGTTACAGTCTTTTTTGATTAACCAAGCTAAATTTGCCGATTTATTTCACCTTAATTGCGTGATGTAACACATACATAACTTTCGGGTAATCATGGTGTAACACCATTTATATTGCAAATTAAAGTTGATGTAAGCCTTTGAACATAATCGGGCAAAGGCTTACATCACAATAACCTCATTAATAACTTAAAGAACTCTCAAATGTTTAAAATTCCAAATGTGTTATTTGGTTAGCAACACTGCCATATCTAATGTGAATTTCATACCAAAACACATTTATTATTTAAAAGACTGGTTTTTAGGTTTTTATATTTTTATAAAGAAATATCAATTTGTGGAACTTCTCCACAGTTTGACTACTCAAAACCCCATGTTGTTATTCAGGCTGAAGTTTATTCTTTGGGTTTCCATCTTTGTCATAAATCACGTCCCATATTTTTGGTCCTTTTTTAATCTGTACTTGGTAGCCAACGATTTCCCCATCAATCACTTCCTTGTACGCCTTTAAAATTTCAGCTCCATTGTAGTTTTCAATAATATCCATTTTGGCCTCTTCAGGTATTTGCTTATGGGTAATTTCAATCTTTTCTGCTTCTTGAGGAACTTGGATTTCGGCTGCTAGGGCAAACGATGTAGGCGCTACGAATAACACACTTAATGATAGTGAAAGGATAAATTTTCTCATAGTATTAAGTTTTAAATTATAGTGATGTAACAATCATCCTGCTATTTTGTTGATTTAACGGGTTATTAGGAAACATAGAAGCGATCACCGCGTTACACATATCACAAAACAAAATATACAATGGATACACAAATAGAAAACCCAACACATGTAACTGAGGACCTTAAGGGTAAAATACTAGAGAGCTACAGGGAATATATGCTTATGAATGACCAGGAGCCACCCAGCATTTATGCTTTTTGCAAAGAGATCAACATTTCTGAAGAAGATTTTTACGAATACTTTAATTCATTCGAGCAAATAGCTGATGCCATTTGGTCCGAGTTGTTCAGTGGGGTAGTTAAAAAAGTGGAGGACGAGCCAGAATATATAGAGTATGCTATTCGCGAAAAGCTGCTTAGCTTTTATTATGAATTTTTCATTCAGATGAAAAAATACAGAAGCTACGCCATGATTACCATAGAAGATGGTTTAGCCAACCTTGGGGGTACTCCCAGTGGAATGGCGGAAATGAAAAAAGATTACAAAGCCTGGATAAAAGACCTGATAGAAGAAGGAATTAGAAATGGCGAGGTGGCAAGCAGAAGTAAACTTACCGATGCGTATGACTCTATTTTTTGGTATCAGTTTTTATTTCTTCTCAATTTTTGGAAAAGAGACAAGAGCCAAGGTTTTGAAAAAACTGATGCCGCGGTAGAAAAGTCAGTTACTCTAACCTTTGACTTGATTGAGAAAAACGCTCTGGACAGCGCTTTTGATTTCGGAAAATTCATCTTTCAAAATAGATAATGAAGGAGCAAGATAAAATACCAACCACGCGATTGCAGCGTACAGGTAAGTTTTTAAACACAGGCGCCAAAGTAGGTGGCAATTACCTTAAATATTACGGCAAACGTTTTATTTCAGGTGAAGATGATAACGAAGAGTTGCAGCGTAAAAATGCGGATGACATATATGCAGCATTGAGCAATCTCAAAGGAGGTGCGCTAAAAATTGCCCAGATGATGAGCATGGACCAAGGGATGTTGCCAGAGGCATATTCTTCCAAATTTGCTCAGGCGCAATATTCGGCCCCGCCCTTATCTTACCCTTTGGTGGTAAAAACTTTCAAGCAATACTTTCAGAAATCCCCAGGTGAGATTTATGATGATTTTACAAAAAATGCTGTGGCAGCAGCCTCTATCGGGCAGGTGCACAGAGCTAAACTCAACGGAAAGGAGCTTGCTGTAAAAGTGCAGTATCCGGGGGTGGCCGATGCTATTGGGTCTGACCTAAGAATAGTGAAGCCACTGGTTGGTGCGCTTTTTAATATCAGCCAGTCAGATATGGATCATTACCTGGTGGAGGTAAAATCACGATTGATAGAGGAAACAGATTATGAGCTGGAGCTAAAGCGTTCGCGACAAATTTCTGAGGCGTGCGGGCATATCCCAAATCTGGCTTTTCCAAAGTACTACCCAGAGCTCTCGTCTGGTAGAATACTTACGATGGATTGGCTTACCGGAAAACATCTTGATAAATTTTTAGAAGGAAATCCATCGCAAGAATTGCGAAATAAAATTGGGCAGACCCTCTGGGATTTTTACAATTTTCAAATTCACCAGCTTAAGCAACTACATGCTGATCCGCATCCCGGTAATTTTTTGTTGGAGGATGATGGCACGGTGGGAATCATAGATTTTGGCTGTGTAAAAGTGCTGGAAGAAGATTTTTACCAGACTTACTTTAGACTTATGGAGCCGGGTGTGGCGGAGGATACAGAAGTTTTTTCAAAACTTTTGGAAGAGCTCAGTTTTTTGCTTGAAGCAGATTCAGAAAAGGAAAAAGCACACTTTACCGCAATATATGCCGAAGTACATGAACTGCTTGGCCGCCCCTTTTTTAGTGAGGAGTTTGACTTTTCTGATAAGGCCTATTTTACCACTATATTTCAGCAGGGTGAGAGATTGAGCAATGACAAGATTTTGCGAAAAGCCAATGCAGCACGCGGCCCACGCGATGCCATTTATCTAAACAGAACATACTTTGGCCTATACACACTTTTGCATCAGCTTGGCGCAAAAATAAAAACACACATGAATAGGGCTTTGCAGAAAGAAAGTGAAGTTTTAGTATAAGAAAAAGGCATAGACATTAATTGTAAAAGGTTTGTTCACGTGTAGAGCAAACCTTTTTTAGATTTGTGGAAACTGAAACAAAACTGTGAACTACTGTAGTAATTGCGGAAGTGCCGACCTGATGTATAAAATCCCAAAGGATGACCACTTTCCACGCTTTGTGTGCCCGGATTGTGATATCATCCATTATACAAATCCCAACATGGTGGTGGGCTGCCTGATTGATAAAGATGGAAAAATAATGCTAGCCCGCAGGGGAATAGAGCCTCGCTTGGGATTTTGGAATTTGCCTTGCGGTTTTCTGGAAAATGAAGAAACTGTGGAGCAAGGGGCGAAGCGTGAAGTTTATGAAGAAACGGGTGCCACAGTGGAGTTGGGAAATTTGCACACCGTATATAATCTTCCACATGCCAATCAAGTGTATTTGATTTTTAAGGCAGACATGGTGAGCGATAAATATGAGTTGACCACAGAAAGCACAGAAATCCGTTTCTTCGCGCCCGAAGAAATTCCCTGGGATGAGATTGCTTTTTCCAGCAATGCCTTTGCT
>JAUHWX010000057.1 GCA_030427285.1 Bacteroidia bacterium | reverse complement strand
AAATACGGTTATGGCTTTTGAGGCATCTACAAATGACCAAGCCACTGCCGAACCGATAGCAATAAGAATAATGGCTGGGGTAAAATATTGGGAGATTTTGTCTGTAAGACCACGGCTATTTTTGTGAGCATCATCTTTAAAACTACCACGGCTCCATAGCGAGCTTAGGTAAGAGTGATTAACGGTAGTAGAAATTTTGAACTGTGCGGCACCGCCACTTATTCTGGCCCCGGCAAACACGGTTTCACCTTTCTGTTTTTGCACAGGAATAGACTCTCCGGTGATGTAGCTGTAATCCACTTGTGCACCCTGCTGCAGCAAAACGCCATCTGCTGGCAATACTTCACCCTGGCGAACCATCACAGTATCTCCTTCCGAAAGGTCGTCTATGGAAATGGGTTTTTCGGTGCCATCTTTTAAAATAAGATTTGCGGCAAGCGGCAAAAAGGATTTTAGATCCCGGTCAAAAGTGAAATTTTCATAGGTTTTTTGCTGGTACCATTTCCCGATAAGGAGAAAGAAAATAAGGCCGGTAAGGCTGTCAAAATAACCGGCACCTGTGTGTGAAATAACTTCGTAAGATGAGCGCAAAAACAAAACGGCAACCCCGAGAGCAATGGGTAGATCAATGCTAAGAACCCCTGCCCTTAGAGATTTTGCAGCATTAATAAAATAATCGCGACCACTGAATAAAATTACTGGCAAGCTAAAGCCCATCATCAGGTAGCGGAAAAATACTTGTAGAGATTTATCTGCGGAAAGGCTGTTGCCAAAATATTCAGGAAATGCGAGGAGCATGGTATTTCCAAAAAAGAACCCCGCCACACCAAGCTGAACCAATAAGCGATTTTGCTTTTTTTTGGCACCTCCCAGTTTGGTTTGAAAATCTGGGGTGTAGCCGATATAATCCAAGAGTGCGGCCAGTTGTGAAAGGGCAATTTTATCACTTTTGAAAGTAATGCTCGCCTGCTTTTTTGCAAAATGTACATTCACCTCCATAATGGACTCCTCCACATCAGGGAGACTTTCTAAAAGGTAAATGCAGCTGGAGCAATGAATGGATGGCAGGTGCATATTGATGTGAGCAAATTTCCCTTCATCAAAATCTAAAAGTGAAGCCTTTATTTTAGGCTCATCGAGGTAGCCATATTTTTGATGGTTGAGCCCCTCAGGAGCGAGAATGCTTTTTTTTTCGGTAAGTAATTCATCCACCACCTTGCAGCCATAGCAGCAGTAGGTTTTTTGGCCATCATCACTCAAAACTTTGTCTACCACCGGCTGGTGGCAGTGGGTGCATTCAAGAGTAGAAACGGCTTTACTTTTCATGCGGCAAAGTTGCGATCAAAATCTTAGGGCATCAATGACTTATGTCATAAATTTGCCACAAGATATGAAAACACCAAAGGAAGATTTTACCCCACCATCACATTGCCAACTGTGTAAAAACAGAGGGCATAGCGCATTTCACAATTTAGGCGCAGAAGACTTGGATAAAATCAGCGAATTAAAAAGTTGCGTGTCTTTTAAGAAAGGTCAGGTGATAATGAATGAAGGATCGCGACCACAAGGTGTATATTGTATACACAAAGGAAAGGCAAAGGTGTACAGAGTGGGTACCGAAGGCAAAGAGCAGGTCATTCGATTTGCCACGAATGGCGACCTTATTGGCTACCGAAGCATTTTGAGTGATGAACCGATAAGCGCCTCAATTTCTGCTCTTGATGATACTTATGCTTGTTACATCCCCAAGTCGTCTTTCTTTAAGGTGATAGAAGAAAACTCAAAGTTTTCACTGAATGTACTTAAGCTTTCTTGCCATGAACTTGGTGAAGCGGGAAAAATGATTGCCAGCCTGGCGCAAAAAACCGTTCGTGAAAGATTGGCTGAAATATTGCTTGTGCTCCGGGCCACATTTGGTGAAGATGAAGAAGGCTACATTGATCTAAAGCTTACCCGCGAAGAAATTGCCAACATGGTGGGAACCGCCACCGAATCTGCCATACGGCTCATATCAGAACTAAAAGACCAGGAGTATATTTCTACACAAGGCAAGCGTATTAAGCTTTTGGACAGGCCAGCTTTGAGGCAAATTGCCGGAGTTTTTGAATAGGCTGACAAAAATCATTTTACATAAAATAACACACTTGTACTTTGGCTGTATTAATTTATAGCTAAATAATTGTGAGCTTGGAAGATATAAAGGAAGCGTTGAAAAACCTGCTTCCGCCAATGGTGGATGAGGATTTGGTAGAAGGTCTGGCTTTGCAGAGTTCCCATATTATTTTTGAAAATAAAGACGAATTTCTGTTTCGTACAGGAGATATTCCTAAGGGTTTTTATTGGGTGCTTTCCGGGCAGGTCATAGAAAAAGTTGCCGATGGTATAAACCTACTGGCCGGCAGGGGTGCTATGGTAGGATTAGAAGAACTCCTGGAAAAACGAAAACACATTAGTGATTGGTGTACCACATGTAGAACCGAGGTTTTATTTGTGGATAATAGATGCTTCAAAAATTTTGAAAAACTGGATGTGGCAGGTTTGGTGTCAGAGGAATTAGCGCACCGATTAATTCAGCTCAAAGCTGCTTGCCAGCACAATCCAAGCGTATTGATACGACCAGCATAATCGGTAATTTATATTAATCCTGAATTACAGAGGATTATCGGCTGAGTACACAAAAATTTTACATTTGTGTACTGTGAGAATTTTAGCATTCATAATGGCATCATATATTTTGGCACTCGCTTTTATGCCATGTGCTGACGACCCTGCCGTACATCACGATGGGCACGGTCATGATGTAGTACTTACCGATATAGGTACTCCGTGTGGTGATCATCATCACAACCCCGAAGATGCTTGCTCACCTCTGTGTTTTTGCCATTGCTGCCACACACATATCAGTTATGAAGAGGCAGAATTCTTCTTTGGTATGGTGCCACACTTTACACCTCTCAATAGTCATTTTTCTGAAAGAGAAACAAGCTCTTACATACACCCGCCATTGCGTCCTCCGCAAGTATAGTTCATCCTCAATTGTTGGCATACAGCCGGCAAAGTCATTATTGTGTTGAACTAAATTTTAATTCATGATAAATAGAATCATAGCTTTCTCTATAGAGAATAAGCTAATTATAGGCCTGTTTACAATAGCCCTTGTTGTGGCAGGTATATGGAGTGTGAGTAAGGTTCCGCTGGATGCGGTGCCTGATATTACCAACAATCAGGTGCAGGTAATTACTCAGGCTCCCAACTTGGGTACAGAAGATATTGAGCAATTTGTGACTTATCCGGTGGAGGTAGCCATGGCCAATTTGCCCGGTATAGTAGAAATCAGATCTATTTCACGTTTTGGTATATCCGTAGTTACGGTGGTATTTGATGATGACATGGGCACCTATCTTCCACGGCAGTTAGTTTCAGAAAAGCTGGTAGAGGTAAAAGATGAAATCCCCGCAGGATTTGGGGAGCCCTTTATGGGGCCAATTACCACTGGCCTTGGTGAAATTTACCAGTATACACTTGCTGTAGATTCAGGCTACGAATACTCGGCAATGGAGCTACGCAGTATTCAGGATTGGATAGTGCGCAGACAAATGGCTATGGTGCCGGGCGTAGTTGAAGTAAATGCCTTTGGCGGTGATATAAAGCAATATGAAGTAGCTGTAGACCCCGATGAGTTACGGGCTATGGGTGTTTCTATTCTAGATGTCTTTTCGGCTTTGGAGCAAAATAATCAGAACACGGGTGGTGCTTATATAGAGCGAAACCATCAAGCCAATTTTATTCGTGGTGAGGGCTTGGTGCGAAGCATCGCTGATATTGAGAATATATTGGTAACCAACCAAAATGGAACTCCTATAAAGGTGGGAGATTTGGCCACCGTGCAAATGGGAAGTGCTGTGCGGTACGGTGCTTTTACCAAAGATGGGAAGGGCGAAGCCGTAGGCGGTATGATATTGATGCTAAAAGGTGCCAACTCCAACAATGTAATAGAAGATGTAAAAGAGCGCTTTGCACAGATCGAAAACTCGCTGCCTGAAGGCGTGAACATTGAGCCTTTTTTGGATAGAAGCACTTTGATACAGAAAACTACTTCCACTGTTTCTACAAACTTGATGGAGGGTGCCCTCATCGTAATTTTCGTGCTGGTGTTCCTTTTAGGAAACTGGCGCGGAGGACTCATTGTAGCGTCCACTATTCCACTTTCATTAATGTTTGCATTTATACTTATGAACGCCTTTGATGTGTGGGCCAACCTGATGAGCCTGGGTGCTATCGACTTTGGGATAATTGTAGATGGAGCGGTAATTATTGTAGAGGGCACCGTGTTTTTAGTTACCCGAAGAGTGATGAGTGGGGATAAACTAAACCCAAAAGAGCGCGATAAGGAAGCTTATTCTGCTTCTTCAAAAATGATGAACTCGGCCTTTTTTGGTCAGTTGATTATCCTTATTGTGTTTTTGCCCATCCTCTTTTTAGAAGGTGTGGAAGGCAAAATGTTTAAGCCCATGGCGCTCACATTTATGTTTGCCATGATTGGCGCCATGATACTTTGCCTCACTTACGTTCCCATGATTTCAGCTTTGTTTATCAAGGTTTCCCCAAAGCATAAAGCAAGCTGGGGAGATAAATTTATTACTTGGTTAGAAAACAAATACGAGCGTGGGTTGAATGCGGTAATTCATCACACCAAGGTGGTGATAGGCATTGCAGCGGTATTATTTGGCTTGGCCGTATTTAGCTTTACACGAATGGGTGGTGAGTTTATACCACAATTGGATGAAGGTGATATAGCGTTTCACGTGATATTACAGCCAGGGAGTGCTTTATCCGAAACCATTGATGCGACTACAAAAGCTGAGCAAATTTTGCTGGATAATTTCTCGGAGGTAAAGCATGTGATGAGCAGGATTGGTGTGGCGGATGTGCCTACCGATCCCATGCCTATGGATGTAGCCGATGTTATAGTTACGCTGAAACCTGTTAGTGAGTGGACTTCTGCGGAAAGCAAAGAGGAGCTGGTGGAAAAAATGAAGGAGAAACTCAATAATTTACCGGGTGTGAATTATGAATTTACCCAGCCTATCGAAATGCGATTTAATGAGTTGCTGACGGGAGTACGCGAAGATGTGGCCGTGAAACTATATGGCGAAGATCTGGACATATTAGCCGCCAAGGCAGAAGAAATTGGAAAACTTATAGCACCCATACAAGGCGTGGGCGATATGAAAGTGGAGGCTACCAGCGGGTTGCCGCAAATGACGGTGCGCTATGATCGGGCAAAGCTGGCGCAATATGGTGTGCATGTAAATGAGGTGAATACTGTAATTGAGACCGCTTTTGGAGGAGGTACTGCAGGTGTGATATTTGAAGGAGAGAAACGTTACGATTTGGTAGTGCGATTGCAGGAAGATTACCGTCAAAATATAGGTGACTTGCAAAATATGTATATCACAACTCTTGGCGGTTCGCAAATTCCACTTAGCGAATTGGCTGAAGTAAGCTATGAGCCTGGCCCGATGCAGATAAGCCGTGATAACACCAATAGAAGAACATACGTAGGTGTGAATGTGCGTGATCGTGATGTGAAGACTTTGGTAGAAGAAATTCGTGATAAGCTGGACGCTGAGTTGGACTTACCAGCCGGGTATTACATTCGCTATGGTGGTGCTTTTGAAAATTTAGAACGTGCTACCGGAAGACTGAAAATAGTGGTGCCGATAGCTCTCGGACTTATTTTCATTCTCATCTTTTTTGCACTAAAATCTGTAAAACAAAGCCTTATGATTTATATGTCAATTCCGCTTGCGGCCATTGGTGGCGTGTTTTCACTAATGTTAAGAGATATGCCCTTTAGTATTTCAGCCGGTGTTGGTTTTATAGTTCTTTTTGGTGTGGCCGTGCTTAATGGCCTCGTGCTCATCAGCGGCTGGAATGAACTTAAAGAAGAAGGAGAAATGGATTTGGACAAACGTATTCGCATGGGAGCAAAAAGAAGAATTCGCCCGATAATGCTCACAGCCCTTACGGATGTGTTGGGCTTTTTGCCCATGGCACTTTCTACCACGGCCGGAGCAGAAGTACAGCAACCTTTGGCGACTGTTGTGATTGGTGGGCTCATCACATCCACACTTCTTACGCTGTTTATCCTCCCTATTTTATATAGATATGTGGAGAGCCGTGAAAATGGTTTTAAAGTTTCTCCAGCTTTGGCAACTATTATTCTTTTGGTAGGAATTTCAATTCCTGGTTTTGCCCAGGAGCAGCCGATACCGGTAAGTATGGAGTGGGCGGTAAACAGGGCCTTGCAAAAATATCCGTCTATTCAGGCTTCGCAATATCAAGTGGAGCAGCAGCAAAGGTTGGTAAAAACAGGGGTAGACCTTGGAAACACTCAACTTTATACCGGGGGTGAAGAAATAGAAAGAGGGCAATCAGATGGGGTTTATACAGTGATTGGTATTCAGCAGCAAAACATTGATGTGTTTGGTAGCTTTTCAAAAACCAAATCTCAAAAGCGTCAGGTAGCTTTAGCGGAAGCTGCCTTGAATTTGACCAAACAACAACTCGTACAGCAGGTAAAAATGGCTTACGGAAATATGATAGTGGCAAAAAGTAAACTAGAGCTTTACGCAAGTTTAGATTCCATTTATGAAGAGTTTGAGCGAGCAGTAAGCTTGCAATACGAGGTTGAGGAGATTTCCCGACTAGCCTATGTGGCAGGGGTAAATCAAGTGAGGCAGATGAGCGTGCAAGCTGTGCAGGCTGAGTATGATTACAATTCAGCTTTACAGCGATTTAACCTTTGGATGGTGAGCGACACTTTGTTTGTACCTGATGAAAATACTACATGGGCAGAGACGGAACTTGCCGTAAACGATATGGAGCAAACGATTAATGCACATCCACTTTTTCAAATGGCAGAGCAGCAAGTGGAAGTAGCAGAGGCCCAGCGAAAAATGGCAGGTGCTAATTTTCTGCCAAAGCTAAATGTGCAGTACGGTTTGCAATCTATCGGAATGTCTGATGACTTTTACACCTATCAACTGGGCATTTCTATACCTCTCATTTTTAATGGAGAAATGGGGCGAGCACAAGCCGCGAAGGTGGGGCAGTATGTGGCAGAGGAGCAGCTCGATCAGGCAAGGATGGAATTACAGGTAAACCTCAATGCCTCTATTAATGAGTATGAAAAGTGGTTGCGCACCTATGAATTTTACCAAAAGCAAGTACTCCCATTAACCAAAGAACAGCGAGAGGCTGCGCTTCTGGCTTTTGAGGAAGGAGCTGTGGATTATGTAGGGTTTATTCAAAACATAAAGGAGTCAACACTGCTGGAATTGCAGGCGCAGGAGGCTTTACAGAATTATTTACAGGCGAGATTTAAGCTTGAGTATTTGTTGAATAACAGGAACTAATAAAGATTTTAAGAATGAAAATTTCAATTAATTATAAAATAATACTGCTGTCGCTCACCCTGGGTTTGGCGGTAGCTTCGTGCAACCAAAGTGGCGATGCAGCTGCAGATTCACATGACGGGCACTCACACGAAGAACATGGACATGAACACGATGATGAAGGAATAGTACGTTTAAACTCTCAGCAAGCCAAAGTGCTGAATTTGGAAATAGGGCTAGTACAGCAAAAGGTACTCGGTGGTGGTGTTCGCGTAAGCGGAAGCTTAAAGGTGCCACCTCAAAATGAAGCCACCGTAACGGCTATTTTTGGTGCAAACATCCAAAGTATAGAGGTGATAGAAGGCGATGATGTGCAAAAAGGTCAGGTGTTGGCGTATTTAAGTCATCCTAATATCACGCAGTTTCAGAGTGAGTATTTAGACGCATACTCGCAGTTGGAATATTTAAAGAAAAACTATGAGCGTCAGGAAAAACTCTACAAAGAAGAAGTAGCCAGCGGGAAAGGCTTTGAGCAGGTAAAAGCTGATTTTCTGAGTACCAAAGGCAAGGTAGTCGCAGTTGCGTCAGCTTGGGTTAAACCCAAATCAAATACGAGAAGGAAATTTTTATGATAAGATCCCTGTAGTTGCTCCAATTGCAGGCTCTATTACCGGTGTTAAGATTAAGACCGGGCAATATGTATCCGCTGAAAAAGACCTTTTTGAAATTGTAAATACCGATCATATTCATGCTGATTTGATGGTATTTGAAAAAGATGTGCATAAGGTGGAGAAGGGACAAATGGTAGAATTTGAGGTGAGGACCATCCCTGGAAAAGTACTGAGTGCAGAGATTTTCTCGGTAGGGAGGATTTTTGAAGAAGACCCTAAAGCGGTACATGTACATGCTGATATTGTAAACAAAAGCGGTAAGCTGATTCCCGGGATGTATATACAAGGGCATATACTTACTGATAGTACTCTTGTGCAAGCTTTGCCAGAAGCTGCCATTGCACAAATGGGCAAAGATGAGGTGGTTTTTATGGTGGTTGATTCACATGATGGTGAGCAGTCTTTTAAGCCAATCAGAATAAGAAAAGGAGAAACTGCTGATGGCTGGGTAGCGGTTCAGTTTTATGAAAAAGTACCCGAAGATGCACAGTTTGTGCAAAATGGGGCATATTACCTGGTGGCCGAAATTGAGAAAAGCGAAATGGAGCATGCGCATTAGCGAAGCGTACAGTTGGCAGTCAGCAGTTTACAATCAGGCAAGGTCAATCAGGTGTGGTAAGTTGTATGAAAGGAAAAAGATAACATTGAGACACGCCTCTTAAGAAACAGGCCGCGAGGTGGGAACACTTTTATAGTGAGAGACCTCCGTGCAATAGTGGAATCTGAAATTCGACCTATAACTTATATAAATCTAACCATTGATGAAGTAGTACTCAGGGAGTATTAATGCACCGTGTAACGTACTTTTGCCGGCAAAATTCCTATAGGCATGATCGATAAACATAAGCGCCAGGTGGGCATCTGGCTGATGATAGGGGTGGTAATGATTTTTGTGCAGGTGATTATTGGCGGCATTACGCGCCTTACCGAATCAGGTCTGAGCATTACCGAATGGAATGTGGTGATGGGCACCCTGCCGCCTATGAATGCTGCCGACTGGCAGGATGAATTTGCCAAATACCAGGATTCGCCTCAATACCAAAAGGTGAATAAAGGCATGAGCCTGGAGAGCTTTAAGTTTATCTATTTCTGGGAGTGGTTTCACCGCCTGTATGCCCGCACCATGGGTTTTGTGTTTCTCATTCCCTTTGTGTATTTCCTTATCAGCAAAAAGCTGAATGGCCGCTACCTGCGCAAAACGCTGATGGTATTTTTACTGGGTGGCGTAGTAGGTGTTTTCGGCTGGCTTATGGTGGCTTCCGGCCTCAATGATCGGCCCATGGTAAGCCCATACCGTCTGGCGCTACACCTCGGGATGGCGATATTTACCATGGCCTACACGCTATGGGTGGCCATGGAACTGCTGATGAAAAAAGAAGCACAGCGAAGTAAACTCAGTCAATTCAAAAAATGGAGCTATGGCCTCACTACTTTGGTAAGTGTGCAGATATTGCTAGGGGCACTGGTTTCGGGTATGCGGGCCGGCAAATTTTACCCTACCTGGCCGGGTATGCAGGGGCAGTGGTTTCCACAAGCTTTGCGCGAGGCCAAAAACTCGAGCTGGCAGGCCTTCATGGAATTTGATACCACGCTTTTTGCCAATGCCTTTGTGCAGTTTTTTCACCGCAATACGGCCTACCTCATTACAATTCTTATTGTGCTTTTTGTAATACGATTTTGGAAGAAATTAAAAACAGAAGTTCCGTCAGTAGATAAAGGTACGCTCATGGCTTTGCAACTTTTGCCTATTGTGCTTAGTACACAAGTATTGCTGGGCATTTTTACCATTATTAATGCTGCACCTACTACACCTGTGGCTCTGGGTGTTATTCACCAAGGGGTAGCCCTGCTGCTGCTGGGCAATCTTCTTTTTTTGAATTATAAGCTGAGCCGTTAAAAGTATAAAGGTTCTCTTATCGTCCTGAAAAGAGGATTCTTAAATAGCTTAAACCTTCAGGCGGTCATGGCCGTTAATGTATTTATCGCTAATGCAAAAAAACATTACCCATGGAAGATACTTTCAAAAAGATACTGTATTCAGGAATCGGTTTTTTATCCCTCACCAAATCTAAAATAGATGAGGTAGTGGATGACCTTATTGACCGTGGCCGCCTGTCGCGCGAAGAAGGCGAGCGCATTGTAAATGATTTTAAAAAAGACTCGGCAAGTAGCAAAGATGCAGTGGAAAATGAGCTGAAGCAGTGGATGGAAAAAACCCTGAACCGCATGGACATTGCCCGTAAAAAAGACGTGGAAGCCCTGCATCTGCAAGTAGAAGAGCTACAAAAACGGGTAACTGTACTGGAAGGCAAGCATGGCAATGATGCTCCGGTGATAAAATGAGCCGGGTAACCCGTTATAGCAAGGTGATACAAACCTTTGCGAAGTATGGCTTTGCCGACCTGGTGGCGGAGCGGTCTCTTTCCAATTTTTTTAAACGTACCCGTGCCTCCAAACATGGCAGCGGCAAGCATGGTGGTTCGCGGCCCGAACGCATACGGCTTATGTTGGAGGAGCTGGGCCCTACGTACATCAAGCTGGGCCAATTACTGAGCAACAGGCGCGACATACTGCCCGCAGAATGGATCAAAGAGCTGGCTTACCTGCAGGATGAGGTGGAGCCGGAACCCTTTGAAGAAGTGGAAAAAGTGCTGGTGGAGGAGTTTGGCGAAGATCGGCACAGGCTGTTTCGCAATATAGACCGTGAGTGTATGGCTTCGGCCAGCATTGCCCAGGTGCACAGGGCTGAGCTGTATAATGGCGACAAGGTGGTGCTTAAAATACAGCGGCCGGAAATAAGGGAAACCATTCAGGATGATTTTTCCATTATCAGGGATGTAACCAGGCTGCTGGTCAAAAACTTTAAAGAACTGGAAAACTACCAGCCCTTCCGCCTCATTGATTCTTTTGAATCGGCACTGCTGGAAGAGCTCAACTTTAAACACGAAGCGATAAACATCAATCGCTTTGGTGAGAATTTTAAGGATGATGAACGCGTGTATGTGCCCAAAGTTTACCAGGAGCTGTGTACCTATAAGCTCGTCTGCATGGAGGAGGTGCGCGGTACTAAAATCTCTGACCTTGAAGAGCTGGAGCGCAGAAAGGTAAACCTTGAGGAATTGGCAGAACTGGGGACAGATATTTACTACAAGCAGATTTTTGAGCATGGCTTTTTTCATGCCGATCCACACCCCGGCAACATCTTCATTTTAGAAAGCGGGCAGTTGTGCTTCCTGGATTTTGGCATTATGGGATCGCTGCTGCCCACCGAACAGGACGACCTGGCCGACCTGATGATCAATATGGCGCGTAAGAATGTAACCCGCCTTTCGCATGTTTTACAGAAAATGGCCATTAGCAGTTCTATACCCAATGAGCGGGCCTTTGAGCGCGACCTGCACGAGATGCTACAAATTTTTGACACCGTTTCGCTGGATGAGTATCCGCTCAGTGAGCGCATACAGCGCTTTCGTAATATCCTTACGGAGAATACCATCGAACTCTCTAAAAACTACTACCTGCTGATGCGGGCCATGGCGGTGCTGGAAGGGGTTACCCAGCAGTTGTTACCGCACTTCAACGTATTTGGCAACATAAGACACTATGCCCGCGAGCTGATGCTAAAGCAGTACAACCCCAAACGCATGGCTGGCAAAACCTGGGATATGCTGGAAAATACTTCTCTCTTTTTGAGCGAACTGCCGGGCGACACCAAATCCATCGTGAAGAAAATGCGGGAAGGTAAATTCCAGATGGAATTTAAGCACCAGAACCTGGAGCGGCTGTACAAAACTTTTGATGTGGTGAGCAACCGTATTTCAGTCGCCATTCTGGTGGCAGCCCTCATCATCGGCTCCTCACTCATCGTGCTGGCCAACATCCCTCCTTACGTTTTTGAAAATGTGCCCATCATCGGCTTTATCGGTTTTGTGATATCCGGCCTGCTGGCGCTGTGGCTGGTGATAGGGATATTGAGGGGGAGGGAGTTGTGAGGGGAAAGTCAGGGGCAAACCAGTCTTAAATCGTATATTCGATTGGCTATAAACCTTAATAGTCGAAAAAACTTTTGCTTTTTCCGAAAATGTATGGTTCTCTCTTTCAACTAAACCGCGCTACGCATCGCAACAAAGCGTATGGAAAAGCTCCGCATAAACCTGTCTTAATTCTTTCAGTGATTGAGCTAATTGAGGACGGCTTCATTTCAAAAAATAAAATTGAAATTACCCCTGAATTGGTGGCCACATTTCAAAAGCTTTGGATGAAGTTAGTTCCTGAGGAAGGTTGGCAACCGAGATTTTTCTTACCGTTTTTTCATCTGAATAATGAGAAAGGAGATTTTTGGCATTTGGAGCTTGCTGAAGGGGCTAAGGTTGCACTCACTGGTTCTTATTCCCCAAAGAGCCTATCTACCCTCAAGGATAGTGTGAAGTTCGCTTGGCTAAATGCTGATTTATTTGATTTGCTGATGAATCCTGAGCAGCGGGAAGGTATTAGAAGAATGATATTAAAGGAGTACTTTAAAAAGGAAACGTATAATCATACCACCCTCAAAGAAGAGCGACTTAAATACCTTGAGCAGCTTGAAATGGATTTTTTATCAGGTCAGGCCGCATCTCCTCCGGTGAAGTATTTCCGTTTGGTGGAGACGGAGGCAAGATCTGTGGTCTTCAAAACAGAAGTTCCGAAGAAATATGGTTTTACCTGCGCAATATCAGGTCACCAGCTTACTTCTACATCAGCTATTCAGATGATAGATGCTTGTCACATTAGACCCTGGAGTAGAACGAAGGACGATTCAATACAAAACGGTCTCACACTGTCCCCCACGATTCATAGAGCTTTTGATAGATTCCTTATTTCAATTGATGAGGATTATCGGGTGCTGGTTTCCAGGGCTTTTACTGAGAATGATAACTCGCCCTTTAATTTAAAGCAGTTCGAGGGAAGAACTATAAAACTGCCTGAGAAGCCTGAGTGGTATCCCTCACAAGAAGCATTGGAGTGGCATAGGGCTCAACTGTTATAATTTGGAAAGCAAAAACTTACCGATCAGGCGTCATTTTTAATTTAAATAAACCTCTGCTTTTCACCGCAGACTTTATGTGCGCCCTCGCGGGCTTCCCGATATCAGATATAACTTCATCAGCATAAACTTCCGAATTCCGCTATCGTCTCTTCGGAACAAGTTCTCGCGCCCTCTGACACAAAAAAAATCCTACGCTTTGTGTAAGGGTTTTTAAAGTGGGCCCTCGGGGGGCTCCCTTCGACTTCGCTTTGCTGCGCTCCCCGCAATAAGCGGGATAGGCAGGGCAGGCTTCCGAAATCGGCTGATGCCTCTTCGGTACAAGTTCTCGCCCCTGGTGTCACAAAAAAAGCCACTGCTTTCGCAATGGCTTTCTCTTTTTGTGGGCCCTCGGGGGCTCGAACCCCGGACCAAATGATTATGAGTCATCTACTCTAACCAACTGAGCTAAGGGCCCAAATTTTTCCAGGCCTCAGTCATCTACTGTAACAACTGCCCCGATAGCTATCGGGGAATGGCCCTGTATTGTTCCGACTGTTTTGAAATCGGGCGGCAAATATAGTGCTTTATGAAACACTTGTGCAAGCATTTTTTGAGAAGCCGATAGGGCAAAGAGGAAGGTTGCTATAAATCTAAAGGTCTTTAAACCAATTTTGGGAAAAATTGATTCAAATACGTAGTTGAAGTACTACAAAATTTAGTGCTTTGAGGAGTGGAAATGGTCAATATCCTTTTGGATTAGCTATTTTTTTGTGTCAAAAAAAAGGGCTTACATTAAGCTGGAACCTAAGTCGTTAAAAATTAATCATTAAAAAATAGAGAACGTACTCTTTTGGTTTTTAGTGAATTACGTTTTTTTATTTTAATCGAAACTCTACTTTAGCCTTGTATTTTAAAGTGTGCCATACACCGCGAACTACAGTCATGAAATTACTCACTCAAATGCTCCAACAATGCAACATTATTACAAAGTCGCATCACCTTTCGATGTCGAAACCAGTCTCTATGCTGGAAGAAAATACCGCTTTCCTTTTCACTTAGCGCATATTTAAAAAAAACAAACTCCCTTTTCGATTGCCCCTATCCTTTGGTCATTTTTTTGGCCTTTGCTTATGGGCAGCAACTCTAACCATTTTAATCTTTCGCTTCAAAATGAAACAACCACTACTGCTTAAGAATTTGAGCTTACAGGCCTTTTTCCTGTTCTCTTTTCTCGTTTCTGCCTTAAGTATACAGGCTCAGTATTGCACCTCCAACGGAGGAACTTCCTGGGAATATATTTCAGGTGTTACGCTCAATGGATCTACTCAAAGTTCCGGTAAGAATGGGTATGCCGATTATACCAGCTCGCTACTAACGAGCCTGCCTCCGGGAAGCTCTTATCCTTTTTCCATTCAGTACACCATTCCCGGAGGTATGTCGGGGGTGGTAGATCAGGTAGGTATTTATATCGACTTTAACAACGATGGTGACTTTGTAGATGGAGGTGAAAATGTACACACCAGTGGTAATCAAACCCGCAATGGGGGGACTCATACATTTACAGGCTCCATTTCCATACCTGCAGGGCCCAATCTAGGTAATCGCAGAATGCGTGTCGTGTTGATCTTCAAAAGTACCGGTAGAGCTATGGGCCCCTGCCAGGGGAATTATGGTAGTGATGGAGGAGAAACAGAAGATTATACAGTTAATATTGGGCCTGCTCCTTCGCCTCCCTCTATTTCTATTACTGCTCAAACCAACGTAAGCTGCAACGGTGCGGCTACTGGGTCACTTACAGCTACCGCTTCCGGTGGTACACCAAACTACTCCTATTCATGGACCAATGGCAGTACCACATCCAATACCAGCGCTACTACCAATACTATTTCGAGCCTTTCGGCAGGTAGCTACACCGTTACCGTAACGGATAATAATGGACTCACCGCAACAGCTTCGGCAACGATCACTCAACCTACGGCACTTATGGCTTCTGCCGCAGTGGACAGCAATGCGAGCTGTAATGGTGCGGCTGATGGTGGTGCCACGGCAAATGGCTCAGGTGGTATCGGACCTTACACCTATGCCTGGAGCAATGGTGCTAACACAGCATCGATAGCCGGAGTGGCCGCAGGTACGTATAATGTTACTGTTACCGATAATAATTTGTGCACGGCTGTTACCTCAGTTGTTATTACAGAACCTGCCCTTCTTACAGCCTCTGTAGGTGTAGATAACAATGCCTCCTGCGCCAGTGCCACGGATGGTGGGCTTACGGCCACGCCTTCAGGTGGTACAGGCCCTTATACTTATATGTGGGGCAATGGTGCCACTACTGCCAGCATTAGCGGAGTAGGCATGGGCACCTATTCAGTTACC
This sequence comes from Bacteroidia bacterium, assembly GCA_030427285.1. Lineage (GTDB taxonomy): Bacteria > Bacteroidota > Bacteroidia > Flavobacteriales > Schleiferiaceae > Owenweeksia. Next base: position 1,035 of record JAUHWX010000057.1, on the reverse strand, counting down.
ATTACGGATAATAATGGGTGTACGGCCGTTGATTCGGCCACAGTGGCTTCTGATGATGTTACGCCTCCAACCCTTATGGCCTTCAACATCACTTCGTATTTTAACAATGGCCCCGGTATCGCCACACTTTCAGGTTACAACCTGTTTACGTTTGGTCCTACCAAAGTGAGCCTTCCTTTTAATGATCCTATTCCTTTAGGGGCGGAAATTGAAAGGGTAGAGATTATTATGAATGTAAACTACCCCATGGGTACAGGTACCGCCACCAACGAGGTGTACATCGGGGGAACCCTTATTGGCTCTACTACAGTAGGAGGAAGTGCGGGTAACAAATCTTACACACTTACTTATGATACAGTACCCCCCGGCTTTGTATACGGAGGTAGCAATACGTTCGAACTGATTTCTACGGTAAATCCGGTGTATTTCAAATCTACTTCCATACGCCTGTATTATAAGCAGCCCAACTGTGAAGCGTACGCTTTTGTGCCACCGCTTATCGCTTTTGATAATTGTGCCGTGGCCAGTATTACCAATGATTACAACGGAACATCGGATGCAGCCGATATTTACCCGATAGGGGTAACTACGGTAAACTGGACCGTAACCGATAACAGTGGAAATGTGGCCAATACTTCACAAACAGTTACCGTAATAGACAACGAGGAGCCCGAAGCCTATGCTCGTGACCTGACTGTATATCTTGATGCTACCGGCTCGGCAACTATTACCGCAGCACAGATAGACAGTGGCTCTACCGATGTGTGTGGTATCGACACTATTACATTGAGTAAATACACTTTTAGCTGTGTGGATACCGGTGATAACAATATTTCCCTTACAGCCCTTGACCCGCATGGAAATTCAGAAAATGCCAGTGCCGTGGTTACGGTGATTGATACCCTGGGGCCTACCGCTGTAGCGCAAAATATTACAGCTTATCTCGATACTAACGGTCAGGTAAGTATTACCGCGGCAGACCTGGATAATGGCTCATCTGATAATTGTGGTATTGATACACTTATTCTCAGCCAA
>JAUHWX010000282.1 GCA_030427285.1 Bacteroidia bacterium | reverse complement strand
CAGCCGTGCGCCGCGTGGCGAAGAAGTGGATGGCAAGGACTACTACTTTCTTTCGGAAGAAGATTTTAAAAAGCGCGTGATTCACGGAGATTTTTTGGAATGGGAAGAAGTGTATAGCGGAACCATGTATGGTACTCTTCGCTCGGAAGTAGAGCGCATTTGGGAAAAAGGCAATGCCGTGATTTTTGATATGGACGTGGTAGGCGGACTCAACCTGAAAAGCCTGTATGGCGATGCTGCTCTTTCCATTTTTGTAATGCCGCCAAGCATGGAAGAATTGGAAAAGCGCTTACGCGGAAGACAAACCGATAGCGAGGATAAAATAAGACAGCGCCTGGCCAAAGCCAGAAAAGAGATTGGTCGCTCCGATCGTTTTGACCATATTTTGTTGAACAATGATTTGGCTACGGCCAAAAAAGAAGCCGAAAGTTTAGTGCGTTTATTTTTAGGGAAATGAGCAAAAAGAAAACAGGACTTTACTTCGGGACATTCAATCCTATCCACATCGGGCATTGCGTGATTGCTCAGCACATGCTTGAGTTTACTGATCTTGATGAAGTTTGGTTTGTGGTAACTCCGCACAATCCGCACAAAAAGAAAAATACCCTGCTGGATGATTATCAGCGCCTGCACATGGTGCAGCTTGCGGTGGATGATCAATACAAAATGCAGGTGAGCAATATGGAGTTTGACCTGCCGCAGCCTTCTTACACGGCCACCACTTTGGCACATGCGGTAGAAAAATATCCTAATCACGAGTTTTCACTCATCATGGGTGCCGACAATCTGGAGACCTTTCACAAGTGGCGCAACTATGAGTGGATATTAGAGCACCACCACATTTATGTGTACCCACGTATAGAATCGGATGGTGGAGATTTGAAACTACACCCCCACGTTACCATCACCGAGGCGCCCATCATGCAAATTGCCTCAACCGACATTCGCAATGCTATAAAAGATGGCAAGAATGTAAGCTTTATGCTTCCCGAAAAAGTATGGAAGTATATTGATGAGGAGCTTTTTTACAGGTAATTTGGGTTAAGGGTTTCTTCTTTGCAATTGATGGAATCAATTTTGCTTTTTACCCTAAGCGTACGTTTTCATGAAATGAGCAATCAACCGCCAAGCTTCTATTATTGTACTACCTGAGTGCTGCCTAAAAAAGCCGCAAAAAAAAGAAGCTGAGCACCAAGAAGATTCCAAGCTACAGAATTTTGAACGGTAACTCTACACTGGTAGATAATCCACTGCACGGGTAGGGCTACAATAAACCAACCCACATAATTATGCAGCCCAGGCATGCCTCCCTCAAATTCCCAATAATCAAACTTGGGTGCCACGGGCTCAATAATTAAGTCTATTAAAACCATGAGCAGCGCACCAACAACTATTGTGGCTGTTTTATTTGATGTGAGGCTGGAGGCCATCACAAAAGCTAAGACTCCCAATATAAACCAATTGACAGCAATCACTAAAGGCACATTCCAAAGTTTGTAGCCTAGGTTTTCGCCATAGGCATATTCACCAAAAACGACTCCTGTACTTGTGCCAAGTACTTCAGAGGCAAAGCCAATTACTCCTACTAAAATCAATAACCACGGATGGCGCTCAATGCGACTGTTGATAAGCAACAAGAATGCGGATAAACAAAGCGTAAGCCAAGACTTACTCAAAAAGAATTCGGTGTAACCCAAATGAATACCAATCACTCCACTGATGTGGAACAACCAAATAATAAAAATGGAAAGGTGAACTTTATTTTTGAACATGGGGTACGGGTACCAGGTCTGCTACAATTTTTGCGGAAAGCAAGCACAAGGGTATTCCCCCACCAGGGTGAACACTGCCTCCGCAAAAATATAAATGTTTTATGTTTTGACTAAAGTTAGGATGACGTAAGAAAGCTGCAAACTTATTATTGCTGGCGGCTCCATATAAAGCCCCTTGAAAGCTGGAGGTTCTTTCTTCTATTCGGGTGGGGTCAAGGTAATCCTCTTCCTCTATCAGTGCCTCAATATCGCATTTGAGTATCTTATTCAATCGGCTAAGTACAGCCTGGCGCACACGCTCACGCTCCGCTTCCCAATCTTGCCCAGTATTGGAAGGTACATTTACCATCACAAACCAATTTTCGCATCCCTTTGGGGCGTCCTTGGGTTCGTCTTTAGAACTGATATGTACATACACAGTTGGGTCTGTGGGTGCTTTTTTCTCTTCAAATATTTCCTTAAACTCTTTTTCATAGTCTGCGGAAAAGAAAATATTGTGCAAATCGAGTTGGGGAAACTCTTTCTTTATGCCCCAGTAAAAAATCACTGCCGAACTGGATCGCTCTTGAGCCAGGGTTTTAGCTGGTGCCTTTTGTGTAGGCATAAGTTTTTTATAAGTAGGCACCACATCCATATTGCTTAAAACAATATCAGATGGTAAAAACGTGTCATTTACTTTCACACCCTTAGCCTCCTTATTTTCCACCACTATCTCTGTCACCTTGGTATTAAACTTAAATTCTACCCCTAGAGATTGAGCGGTGTTGACCAAAGCATTGGTAATGGAAACCATACCTCCTGAAGGAAAATAAGTGCCATAGTGCTGTTCTAAATGCGGAATCATAGACATAATGCCCGGTGTGAGGTAAGGTGAAGACCCGTTGTATGTGGCATAGCGATTAAAGAGCTGTACCATCTTGGGGTTACCCTCCAAGCGCTTAGTATTCACTTCATTCAAGCTTTCCGTCAAATCTAATTTTCTCGCTTGTGCGATGGCTTTGATGGTTTCACCTGAAAGGTAAGTAGACCATTTATGCAATGATTTTTCTAGAAATATTCCAGCGGTTAAATCGTATTTCCGTTTTGCGTTTTCCAGGTAACCTTCAATAAGGTCGCGCCTGGCACCAAGCTTTTCTGCCGCCTCATCAATGTAGGCTTGAGGGTCTGCAAGTGCTGTAAACTCCGTTTTGTCATCAAAAAAGTATTTGCAAACCACCTCTTTTTTTAGATAACTAAATGCTGGCCTTTTATGGGCGAGGTTTAAAAGTTCATCTACAAAATGAGGCATGGTAAACAATGAAGGGCCGGCATCAAAACGGTAGCCGCCTAGTTGGAGCGTAGTGAGTTTTCCTCCGGCATAGCCATTGGCCTCGAGTACTGTAACTGAATCATATTTTTTTGCTAAGCGAATAGAAGCAGCTATACCTGCAACACCTGCCCCAATAACAATTGCTTTCATGAAAGTGTATTCTCGATATTCAACGAAGGAGCGACTATTTTACAACAAAAACAACTAACCTTTTCCAAAAAAAAATGGCCTTAAC
>JAUHWX010000281.1 GCA_030427285.1 Bacteroidia bacterium | reverse complement strand
TTGCATTAAACCTTGCATCCTCATTAGTAATCTCTGGATAGGGAATTCGAATCGTCAACAAAAAAGCAATCACAGCCAGCACAAAAATGGCCAGGATCGCAAGCAGTATTTTCTTAACTCTGTTTCTTTTTGGAGAACTCACTAAATGTGATTTAGAATGAAAAGTTGTGGCAAATTTAATTTTTTAAAACCCGTACAAACTGATAACCTAATTGCTTTGGAGAACGACACGTAAGGTTTATTTAAGCTTGGTGAAATCCACATTTTTACCCAGCGTACCGCGCCAGCGTTCCGTAGTACTTTCTCTATCGGTAATAGGTACAAAACCCTCCATTATAGCGGATGTAGGATCTATTTGTGGTTCAGGCTTGGCCATGGACTCCAATATTTTATAATCAATGGGAAGATAGCTCAGGCTTTTCACCTTTCGTTTTTTAAACACATTGCGCATAAAGTAGGATTGATAAGGGTCTGTGGCCAGAGCCATCTTCTCAAATCCTAAATCATAGGCCTGTAAAAGCGAGTAATACACATTTTCTGTACTGTGCTCAGCAAGGGTGTCCGAGTACACTACCCCTTCCGGAATACCCAGTGCCACCGCATATTTACTCATTATTTCTGATTCGTAATATTGGGTGTACACCGCGCTTCCGCTAAAAATAATATGCTTAGCAATTCCTTGGTCATACAGGTATTTTGCCCAATATACCCGAATCATCATCACGTCATCCCAGTGCTTGCCATTGTAAGGAATACCAGGAACAATGATGGCGTCAAAGGGTGCGTTTTTTACATTTTCAGCATATATTTTCTTGGCCTTCTTTTGCCCCCAACATCCGCTCATCATAAAAATGATGGAAATGGAAATAAGCTTGTACAAAGCTTTTTTTACCCTAATATTAATCTGTGAGGAACTATTTTTTTTCATCAAGCTTTTCTCCATACGAGAGCAAAATTTGCCTAAATGGTTCGATCAGATCTTCGGTCTCAAGCTCATAAGAAAATCGGGTTTTTAGGTAGTAGGTGCGAATAATCCTCTTTTCTTTTAGGTCAATGGGAATCATATAACCCGAAAACTCTTTGTGGGCATAATCAATAGCTTCTACCAAAAAAATCATTCCAATACCATCTCCAAATCCATCCAAATTGTATCTGGAAAAAGCCATTTTGATGCTATAATTATACAGCAAATACAGCTCTTCTGTAACCATTTGTGACCCATCAAATTCTGTGTTTAGCGATTTCATCATATCAATATCTCTATTAATTGAACTGCGGTGAAACGCCTTTTTTAGGGGGTACGTTGATTCTTGGCTTACCACGGCTTCATTCCAAATATTCGGCAAAACCGATAATCTTTCCTTATCCACTGCCTGATTGGCTTTTTTGATAATTCTCGCCTCTGTAAAATCAATACCAAGCCAGGTAACTGGCACTGTACCGTCAACAAGATCAGTACTAAAATATTGACCAAAAGAGCTAACTGTCATGGATATCATTAATACGGAAAAAAATACTTTCATAAACCTTTGTTTGTGGGCTAAAGGTAATATTGAAAACCAAAGAACCATATTTATCTATCAATTTCATTATATCATTAAAGCTTGATGGTATTGAGGTATTTTAATTTTCTTTGCCGCAAATAATTTTTCAACATGTCGCAACTATCTCTTGTGTTTAAAGGTATGGCTATGGGAATGGCCGAAGTGGTTCCCGGAGTTTCGGGTGGTACCATCGCTTTCATTACCGGTATTTACGAACGCTTGATTTTCGCTATAAAATCTATCGACCTTGATCTTCTTCGCCTTATCGGAAAGGGAAAAATAGCCCAAGCCTGGAAAAAACTGGACGGTAATTTTTTGGTAACACTCCTTATAGGAATGGTGCTGGGTATTGGCATTGGAGTATTTGCAATTACCTGGCTTTTAGAACATGAACCCATTGCGATTTGGGCTTTCTTTTTTGGGCTTATAATAGCCTCCGTTTGGGTGGTTGGCAAAGACATCGAAGTTTGGAATTTCAAAACCATAATAGCTCTTATACTTGGAACCATACTCGTGTATTACGTTACTATAGCCGTTCCTAGCTCAGGCATAGAAGCTCTTTGGTTTGTATTTGTTTGTGGGGCTGTGGCTATTTCTGCACTCCTTTTACCGGGGCTATCTGGTAGCTTTATACTCTTACTTTTAGGAATGTACACCTACATTTTACCAAAAGTAAAGGAGGTAATGTCCGGCAACTTTGAAGGACTTTCAGTACTTGTAGTTTTTGGATTGGGATGCATCACTGGGGTACTTAGCTTTTCTCGTGTATTGACCTGGGCTTTTAAGCATCATAAAAATGTAACCTTAGCTTTCCTCACAGGATTGATGATTGGCTCGCTAAACAAAGTTTGGCCATGGCAAGAAGTCTTAACTACAAGAATAAACACCAAAGGCGAAGAAACAGTGGCATTCTCTAAAAGCGTGCTACCATCTACCTTTTCGAGTTTGCAAGACAATTTCCTTTACGGGAATGATCCACAGACTATGCTCGCCATTATTTGTATTATCGGTGGTTTTGCTTTGGTTATCCTAATGAGCATTTTTGGTAAAAAATCTTAAGCATGCAGCTGGGTTTACTGGGTGAAAAACTGGACTACTCCTTTAGCGAAACTTACTTTAAGGAAAAGTTTGCTAAGCTCAATTTGGCCAACCACAGTTATCAAAATTTTGAGATTCCTTCGATTGAGGATTTTCCTGCTTTACTAAAGAAAAACCCACACCTCCACGGGCTTAATGTGACCATTCCCTACAAGGAGAAAGTGCTTCACTATTTGGATGAAATTTCGCCTGAAGCGGAAAAAATTGGAGCGGTAAATACCATTTTGATAAAAAACCATAAGCTAATTGGTTATAACACTGACACCTATGGTTTTGAGCACAGCCTCCTTCCAATACTTAATTCAAGTCATACAAAAGCACTGATATTAGGAACTGGAGGAGCTTCAAAAGCAATAAGTTACACCCTAAATAAGCTCGGTATTGAAAATATAAAAGTAAGCCGATCACCCGCCAAAAGTCAGTGCTCATACAGGGAAGCAGCTACATTACTCGAAACCCATCTTTTAGTTGTAAACTCCACACCCTTAGGCACCTATCCTAATACTGAGGAAATCCCGCCTTTGGCATTAGATAAAGTTTCAGAAAATCACTTATTTTATGATTTGATTTACAACCCTTCAAAGTCTGTGCTGTTACTAGCTGCGGAACATCATGGGGCAAAAATCAAAAATGGACACGAAATGCTAATCTTACAGGCCGAAAAAGCCTGGGAGATTTGGAATGATTAACAA
>JAUHWX010000056.1 GCA_030427285.1 Bacteroidia bacterium | reverse complement strand
CGAGGCGGGTGGTCTCAACGAATCCCTATTTGCCCATATGGAAGAGATTGACCTGTGCTGGCGGATGCAGCTTCAAGGTTTTGAAATTGGCTGCGAACCTGCTTCCACCGTTTACCATTTAGGTGGCGGTACACTTAATAAATTATCTGCTAAAAAAACTTACCTCAACTTTAGGAACAGCCTCATCATCCTATTTCTAAACCTGCCAAGTGGCGAGGCTTTCGCCAAAATAATGGCCCGGTTGGTTTTGGATGGTATCGCGGGTATTAAATTTATTTTTCAAGGAAAGTTTGTGCACACCCTTGCTATTCTCAAAGCGCACTTTCACTTTTACGCTCGCTTCAATTCTATGATGCGCCAAAAGGTAGGAAAGCCTGTAAGGGCACTAAATCAATTGGAGGGGGTGTACAAAGGCAGTGTTGTAAAGCGATACTTTTTGAATGGCAAAAAGAGGTATTCAGATTTGTAAAAAAGTACTCAACTTCATCTTTTAATAAAAGCACTACCTTCGCCCGGCTGTTGGAGCCACCTTTCTATTATTAGAAATGAAATGAGTTTCTACTCGCTCCAAATCAAAACGCAGCCGATATTGAATCATACGCTACATCTCATCCCGGACTTTATAGCTTATTTCAAATATCCTTCCCACATACTTTTATATTAATCCGGGAACAAAATTTACAAATGAGATTTGAAAATCTTAATATTATTGAGCCAATAATTAAGGCTCTTAAGGAGGAAAACTATGAGCAGCCCACACCTATTCAGGCTAAATCTATCCCTCTATTACTTGAAAGAAATGATATGCTGGCCAGTGCCCAAACAGGTACCGGAAAGACTGCGGCATTTGCCATTCCTATTTTACAGCACCTTTTTAATGACCGTAAAGAAAGTAGTCATCAACACAGAGTGAATGCCCTTATCCTCACTCCAACACGTGAGTTAGCTATCCAAATAGGTGAAAGCTTCACCACTTATGGAAAGTATACTGGCTTAAAAAACACCGTGATTTTTGGTGGTGTGAATCAACGTTCGCAAGTGGATGCTATTCGCAAAGGTGTGGATGTACTTATCGCTACCCCAGGCCGTCTTTTGGATCTTATGGATCAAGGCTATATAAGCCTAAAAGACATTAAATACTTTGTACTTGATGAAGCAGACCGTATGCTGGACATGGGCTTTATTCATGATATACGCAAGGTAATTTCCAAATTGCCGGTTAAACGTCAATCCTTATTTTTCTCGGCCACAATGCCTGGAAATATTGTAGAACTTTCTCGAAAAATATTAACCAACCCTAAGAAGGTTGAGGTAAGCCCGGTTTCATCTACTGCCGAAACCATTCAGCAATATTTGTACTATACTAATAAGGATAAAAAGAAGGATCTACTCTTTCATATACTGCAAGACCAGAGTATGGATCAGGTATTGATATTTGCAAAGACTAAACATGGTGCTGACCGAATCACTCGCAATCTGGACAAACAAAAAATAAAATCTGCGGCTATACATGGCAACAAATCGCAAAATCAAAGGCAAAAGGCACTCACACAGTTTAAGGATAAGAATATTCGTGTGCTTGTGGCTACCGACATCGCTGCCCGTGGAATAGACATAGATAAGCTACAACACGTGATTAATTACGACATACCCAATATTGCGGAAACCTATGTACACCGCATTGGTCGCTCGGGTAGAGCTGGTGAATCGGGGATGGCCATATCCATTTGCGAACCAGAGGAAAATGTTTACATCCGCGATATTGAAAAACTGATTAACCTCAAAATCCCTGTAGTTCAGGACAATCCATTTCCACAAACGGAAAAGCCAATGAACGACAAGGAAAAGAAGGAATTTGAAAAGGAAAAGCAGCGTAAAAAGCAGGAGTTTTTTGCTAATCGCAAGAAAGCACAAAGCCGTCCGCATTCTTCTAAGGGAGGCAGAAGAAGGTGAGTTATATTTTTGAATAGCAGATTATTTGAAACTTCCATTGTGTGATTACTCTGGAAGTTTTTTTTTTGAATGAGGTATCGTAGATGGCCTTTGCCCATTAGCTTTTTGAAACCTGCATAAGCTGAAAGTACAAAGCCTATCTTTGCGGCCTTGAAAAAATGGTGAATGGAATTTGAAATTTTTGAATTGAGCAATGGCATCCGTGTGGTGCACAAACAAGTGGATAGACCAGTAGCTCATTGTGGATTGATGGTGATGGCAGGTTCCAGGGATGAGTCGCCCGAAGAAGAGGGATTGGCGCACTTTATTGAGCATGTACTTTTTAAAGGAACCACCAAAAGAAAAGCCTACCACATACTGAGCAGAATGGAGGATGCAGGAGGTGAACTCAATGCCTACACCGACAAAGAAACTACGGTTATTTATAGTTCATTTTTAGAAAGTGATTACAGTCGCGCCATTGACCTAATCTTTGATATAAACTTCAATTCCATCTTTCCTGAAAAGGAAATACAAAAGGAAAAAGAGGTAATTATTGACGAAATCAATAGCTATAAGGACTCCCCTTCTGAGCTTATTTTTGATGATTTTGAAGAAACGCTTTTTCCTAATCACCCATTAGGGATGAATATTTTGGGCACACCCGAAAAAGTAAAAAGCTTTAGCCGAAAGGATATTTTGAATTTTATTTCTCGCGAATACGGAAATAACCGCATGGTGTTTAGCAGCGTGGGAAATATCAGCTCCGCCAAGCTAAAACGTATGCTCGACAAAGCTACCGAGCACCTTCCTGCAAAAATCTCTACTCATACCAGAGTTGCTCCACCAGTCTATGAAACCAAACATGTGTCGGTTGAAAAGTCAAACTTTCAAACACATGCGGTGCTGGGCACTAGAAGCTATTATGCCAATCATGAGAAAAGCAGAACACTTCACTTGCTAAACAATATTTTGGGTGGCCCGGGAATGAACTCACGCCTGAACCTCAATATCCGTGAGAAGTATGGATTCACCTATAATATTGAGTCTTTTTACAATCCCTATTCTGACACAGGTGTGTTTGGAATATATGCCGGCACCGACCCCGGAACTATTGGCAAAACACTAAAGCTGATTGATAAGGAGCTTAAAAAACTCAGAGAAATAAAGTTGGGCACCATGCAGCTCACCAAGGCCAAGCGCCAAATTTTAGGGCAAATTGCCATGGGGCAAGAAAACAATGCCTCGCTAATGTTAGCCTTGGGCAAATCACTTCTGGTATTTGATAGAGTGGACACTTTTGAAGAAATTAAAGCCAAAATTGAAGGCATAACTTCTGAGGATTTGCAGGATGTAGCCAATGAAATTTTAGCACCTGAGCAGATGAGCTCTATTGTTTATAAGCCTATAATCAATTGATATCTCTATTGAAAAACCCTAAAATGAAAAGGCTACTTTCTGTTTTCTGTTTGTCCTTAACTCTATGCTCATCTTGCAGCACCAAGTCTCAATTGACAACCACTAATAGCTATGAGATATTTGGATATTATGCTACCCCCCAACAGTTTCTAATTTTAGAAAATGACTCTACATTCGAGTTCGGGAAAAGAGGTGGTGTTATTCTGAATATTGCATCGGGAACTTATAAAACTGACGGCATAAAACTGATTCTCTCTGTCAACAAAACGCACTCCCTCTATCCTGAATTAGATAGTAAGGATGAACAAGGTTACATAGATTATGAGCACAATATTATCTATGCTTTCGGAAGGCGATTAAAAAAAAAATAACACCTTATCAGGGATGGGCATTCAATGAAATTGAGTTCTGATTAAAGTTTATCCTTAGAGAGACCGAGAAGTCCCGAACTTGCTTCGGGAATCACTCGGCCGAACTTAGGATAAACAAAAAACAGGACGCTATTTTATTGTAAGCCTTGACCTTTTTGGTTCTTTTTGGGTCAAGCCAAAAATGAACAGAAAAATAAACTCACCTATTATGGACTTCTTACCCGAAAAAATAAATACCTATTCCGAAAACCACACTTCACCAGAAAGTGAAGTATTGGAAAATCTAAACCGCGACACTCAAGCCAAAATATTAAGAGCAAGGATGCTTAGCGGTCACCTTCAGGGACGAACCTTGAGTATGTTTAGCCACATGCTAAAACCAAAGCGCATTTTGGAAATCGGCACCTACACGGGTTATTCGGCCCTTTGCTTAGCAGAAGGCTTAACGGAAGATGGAGTTCTTCACACGATTGACATCAATGAAGAGTTGGAAGATTTTGCAAAATCTTACTTCGTCAAATCGGAATACGGGAGCAAAATAAAAATGCACATTGGAGATGCATTGGAAATCATTCCAAGCTTAAACGAAGTCTGGGACATGGTTTTTATCGATGCTGACAAAGCAAACTATTCCAATTATTTTGACCTGGTAATTGAACACACTCACACGGGAGGCTTCATTATAGCGGACAATGTGCTTTGGAGTGGCAAAGTGGTAGAACCTGTTTCTTCACAGGATATTGACACCAAAGCACTGATAGAATTTAACAACATGGTGACCAAAGATGAACGCGTAGAAAACGTACTTCTTCCTATTCGCGATGGCTTGATGGTAGCTCGGAAGAAGTGATTTGAGATTCCGGATCTCCGTTCCTACGCCCGGAATGTTTCCAACAATTCATTCCGGCCATAGAGCCGGAATCTCAACTACCACCCAAAAACAACGTCTCAACCTGTTTTTTACCGAAATACCCCCTTCCTTTTCCGTGTAAACTATACTTTTGCGCACTTCATAATTCGTATAAATCATGCAAAGACATACCACTCTCGGTGAATTTATAATTGGCAACCAAAAAGACTTTCCATACGCGAAAGGTGAATTGAGCGCACTTTTAAGCTCTATCCGCCTTGCGGGGAAAATGGTAAACCAAGAAATCAACAAAGCCGGACTGGCCGAAATACTTGGGAAATTTGGTTCTGATAATGTACAGGGCGAAGAGCAAATGAAGCTTGACGTACTGGCCAATGACCTTTTTATCAGTACACTTCGCTCACGTGGTGAGATTTGTGGTATTGCCTCTGAGGAGATGGAAGACTATATATCTTTTGACGAAGAAATTCATAAAGATGCTAAATACGTAGTATTGATTGATCCACTAGATGGTTCTTCAAACATTGATGTAAATGTAACTGTAGGTACCATTTTCAGTATCTATCGCAGAATATCAGAACCAGGAACACCTGCCACATTAGACGATTTTCTTCAGCCAGGAAACCGTCAGGTAGCTGCAGGGTACTTAGCGTACGGTACCTCAACCATGCTGGTTTTTACCACTGGTAATGGTGTTAATGGTTTTACTTATGATCCGGGTATTGGCTCGTTCTTTCTTTCGCACCCTAAGATGCAGATTCCGGAAGATGGAAAAATTTACTCCATCAACGAAGGAAACTATGTTCACTTCCCTGAAGGTGTGAAAAAATACATCAAATGGTGTCAGGAATTAGACCCTTCAACCAATCGTCCATTGACTTCAAGGTACATTGGTTCATTGGTAGCAGATTTTCACCGAAACCTACTTAAAGGTGGTGTATATATTTACCCGAAAGGGACTACTGCTCCAAAAGGAAAACTTCGCTTATTGTACGAATGCAACCCAATGGCTTTCCTAATGGAACAAGCAGGAGGATCAGCAAGTGATGGTTACACCCGCATTATGGATTTAGACCCAACTGAGCTTCACGAGCGTGTACCATTTTTCTGCGGAAGCAAAACGATGGTAGCTAAAGCTGAAGAGTTTATGGATCAATACAGAGACTAAAAGGCATCGCCTATTTATATTTTAAATCCCGCAGTACACAAGTGTTGCGGGATTTTTTTTTGTGTCACCCTGAGTTTTTCATTTTACAACAGTAAAAATGAAAAGTATCGAAGGGTAAATTTTTACATTTATTAAATCGACTTCGATACTTTAAAAGCTTGACTCCATCCAGCTTTTAAAACTCAGTCTGACTGAAACCAAAAAAATAAGACTATAGTTTCTACTTTAAACTTCTCAGGTTCTTCAAGCAACCCTTTGCTCTTTTTGATCTCTATTTATTAAAGGATAGAATTCAACTTTTTGTTAGCAGGCCTGCTAGTTCTCGGGAGTACACTCCCATTTCAGTAACGTAAAATTTGGAGATTATGAAGACGCTAAAATTGCTGATTATCGGCCTGGCTGTTCTGTACCTAAATGTACCGATACACGCCCAAACAAAACCCGGTAGCCTAAGAGGAACTGTAACCGAAGCTAAAACCGGAGAAACCCTGCCTTTTGCAAATATTATTATCAAAGACAAAGGCGGGAAAATAATAGCTGGCGGAAGTACAGACTTTGATGGAAAATACAATATCAACCCTGTAGCAGCTGGCACCTATCATGTAGAAGCAGCATTTACCGGCTACAGCACCGTTACCATTAACGATTTAATGATTTCACCGAATATCCCCACTATTCAAAACTTCAAGCTGCAAGAAGAATCTGCAGAGCTTCAAGAGGTTGTAATAATGTATGAAAGACCATTGATTGACGCTACAAAAACAAGTTCAGTAACCACATACGACCGCAACTATCTCCCACCTTTGGGAAGTACAAATACACAGTCAAAAAAGTCGAGGAAACAAAGCACCACGAATGTGGCGGTACGAGATGCTACCTCTGTGGCTGCTCAGGCAGCTGGAGTAACTGTAAATTCAAGCAACAGTAATATTCGTGGGGCTCGAGATGAGGGAACAGTATATTTTATCGATGGTGTAAAAGTTCGTGGTAGTTCCAATATTCCACAAGCTGCAATTGCACAAACTGAAGTTATTACAGGTGGACTTCCTGCACAATATGGAGATGCGGAAAGTGGTGCTATCCAAATTCCCAATCAAGTGAATCACACAACTCCCCCCGCACCTGCTCCCGTATTTCAACCAACAAGAAGCGTGGTAAATGAAAGCTATAGCTTGATTAAAGAAATGCCGTTTAAACGCGTAAGCTCTGCCCCACTCTCTACTTTTTCATCAGATGTAGATGCAGCTTCCTACTCTAACATGCGCAGGTTTATCACCGATGGACAATTACCTCCGGTTGATGCGGTAAGGATAGATGAAATGATAAACTACTTTGACTACTCCTATCCCGAGCCTGAAGATGGTGAAGTATTTTCCATGTCCACTGAACTGGCTGAATGTCCATGGAAAAAGGAACATCAACTATTGAAGATTGGTATTAAAACCAAAAGTGTTGATAAAGAAAATTTACCTGACAACAATCTTGTTTTCCTTATCGATGTTTCGGGAAGCATGGGCAGCTATGACAAGCTTCCCTTGCTACAAAAGTCGTTGAGGTTGCTAGTTGATAATTTGAATGACCGTGATCGTGTTGCCATTGTGGTATATGCTTCGGCTTCAGGTTTGGTGCTTGAATCTACCAAAGGAACCAACAAGCAAAAAATACTTGATGCCATTGACAACCTCAGCGCTGGCGGTTCTACTGCCGGTGGTGCGGGAATAAAACTAGCCTATAAAGTAGCTCTGGATAATTTCAAAAAAGGGGAAAACAACCGTGTGATTTTGGCCACCGATGGAGACTTTAACGTGGGTGTAAGCAGTGACGAAGGTTTAGTAAAGCTCATTGAAAAGAAAAGAGAGGATGGCATCTTCCTCACCGTACTTGGCTTTGGAACCGGAAACGTGAAGGATTCAAAAATGGAAAAACTAGCAGACCATGGTAACGGAAACTATGCCTACATCGACAACCTGATGGAAGCTCAAAAAGTGCTGGTGCATGAAATGGGGTCTACCCTAAACACGGTGGCAAAAGACACCAAGTTTCAGATTGAATTTAATCCCAATCAGGTGTTGGGATACCGGCTAATCGGTTATGAAAACCGAATTCTGAATGATGAAGATTTCAACGATGACACAAAAGATGCGGGTGATGTGGGCAGCGGCCATAGTGTAACTGCTATCTACGAAATCATTCCTGCCAAAGGAGAAGAAGAAATGCCAGCTCCACCGGTAGACCCGCTTAAATATCAACAAAAGGTGGTGATGGAAAACCCTGAATTGGCCAGTGAAGTGGCTACCTTAAAAATAAGATACAAAGCTCCGGATAGCGATGTGAGCGTACTGCGAAGTACCGTTGTTCCACAGCTGCAAGAGGATGCAGAAGTGTCTGAAGATTTCAAATTTGTAAGTGCAGTGGTTCAGTATGGGATGCTGCTTCGCGAATCACAATACAAAGGCGAAAGCAGTTTTGACAATGCCTTGGCCTTGGCCAAAGAAGGAAAAGGTGAAGACCCTAATGGCTATAGAGGAGAGTTTATCCGCTTAGTTTCACTAGCTGAAAAGCTGGACAAAAGAAGAGATGTAGGAATGAGGTAGTGTGGCTTCTAAACCCTGCACACTTCAATACTAAGCTGAAACTAAAGATTCATGGTGTTGTGTTTATGTTGGTGGCAATCGCACTTTGCTAAAATGTAAAGTGCGATTGTTTTTTTTTAAAAAAATCTCTTTCTCCTTATTTACAATTATGCTGTAATTTCATCGCCAAATCCGTAATTTAGGAAATGAATAAAACCCTAAAAACCCCTTCCCATGCGCTACTTTTATGTTATGGCGATTCTTCTTTTTGCGCCCACACTTTTCGCCCAAATTGATACCGTAAATTTTGAAACCCCGGCTCCCCATATAAATATTGACACCAATAGCGGCAACATTTGGCAAATCGGCAAGCC
This sequence comes from Bacteroidia bacterium, assembly GCA_030427285.1. GTDB lineage: Bacteria > Bacteroidota > Bacteroidia > Flavobacteriales > Schleiferiaceae > Owenweeksia. Next base: position 7,923 of record JAUHWX010000056.1, on the reverse strand, counting down.
CAACAAAACTGTTTTTGACAGTGCCTATTCAGGTTCGAACGCCATTCTTACGGATACCCTGCTACCCTATCCTATAAATAATACTTCCAGTTTCACACTATGTTTTGAGTTGTATGGGGGTCAGCCTTCAATTAAATTTAAGCATAGATTTGACAGCGACACTCTCAACGATGGTGGCTTTGTGGAAATCTCCAGCGACAGTGGCCAAACATGGCTTTTATTGAGCGACACCACATCGCTAGATTGGTCCAACGGAGGTTTTTATTTCGCTTACGGCTTGGAAACTTTTAATTTCTATGGAGTTTCAGATTCTCTTGCCGGTGGAAAAATAGGTTTTAGTGGAAGATCAAATGACTGGGTTTCTTCAACAATTCTGTTTCCATGCTATGCAATTAAGAAGCCCTTCGAACTCATGCTCCGCTTCACTTTTGTCAGTGATTCAACAAACAATCCTAGGGATGGCTGGATGATAGATGATATCATTATCCAAAATCAAGGTGGCTGCTCAAGTATTGATGAAAACCAGCTTTCGCAGGTTGAAGTTTACCCCAACCCGTTAAACACACGTGGACGAATAGATTTGGGCGAAAATAATTACCTCCAAAACGGTAGCTACACATTGTATACCCTTAGTGGAGAAAAAGCACAAAACGTAAAAAACCTCTATGGAAACAGCTTTGAAATAGAGCGAAACCAGCTTCCTGCCGGTCTTTATACATTGGTGGTTTATGAAGATGGTAAGCCCGTTTCTATGGCCAAGGTTTCTTTTTATTAGCAAATGGATCGTTTCGTCTCAGTAAATTGGTGTTGAAAAACTCTATTTCACAAAGTCAGTTCTACCTATATTTATTTGGGCTAATTTGAGATATTCGTGCATCCATTTCAAACAAGCAGTTTTATGAAAACAGCATTTATCACCGGAGCCACTTCTGGTATTGGAAAAGCAACCGCTATTTTATTGGGCAAAAGTGGATATCGAATTATTGCTTGCGGACGCAGGCAAGGTCGCCTGGACGAATTGAAAGGCGAACTAGCGGCATTCACACAGGTACATACGCTTAGTTTTGATGTTCGTGAGAAAGATGCTGTTTTTAAGGCCATCGATTCTTTGCCCAATGATTGGAAAAACATCGATCTTTTGGTAAACAATGCCGGAAATGCGCATGGTTTGGCTTCCATTCAAAATGGCTCAATTGACGACTGGGATGCCATGATTGATATTAATGTGAAAGGTTTGCTGTATGTCTCAAAAGCCATTATCCCCAATATGATAGAGCGCAATGCTGGACATATTATTAATATTGGTTCAATTGCTGGCCGCGAGGTTTACCCAAATGGAAACGTGTATTGCGCGAGTAAATATGCCGTTGACGCCATCAATAATGGAATGCGAATTGACCTCAATGAATCCAATATTCGAGTTTCTCAAGTTGCCCCAGGATTGGTAGAAACTGAATTTTCTCTAGTCCGCTTTAAAGGTGACACTGATAAATCCGAAAGCGTGTATGAGGGTTATGATGCTTTAAAACCTGAAGATTTGGCTGACCTGATTTTATTTATGGCCACTCGCCCAGCTCATATTAACCTTGCTGATGTATTGATTTTACCTACTGCTCAGGCTAATGCGACAATGGTGAAGAAAGGTTAAACTAAAGTGTTACCGAAACCTAATCAACCATTATGAGAAACCTTTTAATTATAGTCCTACTCTCAATCAGTTACAAAGCCTTTTCCTGTGACTGCACAATGTATTCTGACCCTAAAGTTTATATTTCCAAAGTAGATCTGATTTTTACTGGGAAAGTAGTTGAACTTGTTAAAGCCAAGTCAATAGCTGTTGATATGCCAGATTTTTTTGACACGATACCTGATGGTGCAGAACAATGGAAAAAATTGAACCCTGACAATTATTTCTACGCCAAGGTAGTCATGACTCAACAAATCAAAGGCGGAGTAAGTAAAACTGACACATTATTCTTCACCTCAAACTTCACCAACTGTGACCCTATTTATCAACTAGATCAATCCTATTTATTTTTTGCTCAAAAGACAGATGACGGAAAGTACATTATGACACCTTGCACGCCATGGGGAATTCTAAAAGAATCCAAACACACCATTGAAGCATTAACAAAATAACTTCAACGGAAAGACTCCTGATCTCCGCTCTGCTTCGTAAGTACCACCCAACAATCTTTTCCAAAGTTTAGAACTTTGCAAAGCAGTAAGCAGCAAGTTTAAATTTTCATCAATTTCATATCAAAATGCTACAATTTGTAACATTTTTAAATAAAAATCGCTTGATTTTCGATGAAAATCCGCAAAATTCCAAAACCATTCCGATTCGCACCTTCTCTGCCGAATTTGCACAAATTGCGCCTATTTGTCCCTTTTTACTGCATATTGTGCAGTCGATCACGCTTATTCAAAATTACAGGACTTTTCTCCCCGGTCGCTTAAGCCACTATTTTACAAACACTTAAGAGTGCACAGACCATTTGTGCCAAAACCGCATAGTGCTTGCACCTTATGTGGTGGCTTGCAAACTTTATGGCTGTTTTACCATTAGCTAAATAGGTGCATTGCCAGATAAATTAATTTTTCACTTAAAACAATACTATGAAAGTATTAGTCATAGGAGCCGGAAACATGGGCTTAACCTATGCTGAAGCAATTTCTAAATCGGAATTACTCCAGAATAACCAATTGATGATTTTGGACACCGATTCAGAAAAAATCAAGGAACTACGCAAGAGCAAAAATTTTGAAGTTTTTGATAATTTAAAATCTTGCGTTCCCAAAGCGGACATCATTTTTGTAGCCGTAAAACCCTATCACAGCGAAGATTTATTTGCAGAAATGAAGCCGATGGTAAACACTGAGCAGGTTTTTATTTCTATTATGGCAGGGGTTTCTATCAACTTTATGCAGGAATCTATGGGCGTGACTAAAGTGGTACGCGCCATGCCTAATCTACCAGCACAGGTAGGAAAAGGAGTTACATCTTACACAGCTTCCGAAGAAGTTTCCAGATTGGAGCTTCTTACAGTAGAAAACCTATTGAATACCACCGGTAAAACGGTACGCCTGGATACCGAAAATGATATTGATGCCTCTACCGGGATTTCCGGAAGTGGGCCTGCTTACATCTTTTACTTTATGCAAAGTATGATTGAGGCAGCTCTTAAAATGGGCTTCTCCGAACATGACTCTAAAGTATTGGTAGGTCAAACATTTGAAGGTGCTGTGGAGCTTTTTAATAGTACCAACCTTTCACCAAATTCATGGATGGACAGAGTTGCCTCAAAAGGAGGTACAACCCGGGCGGCTTTGGATAGCATGGAAGATAATAACGTAAAAGAAATGATTAAAGAAGCCGCTTATGCCGCCTTTAATCGCGCTGTTGAACTAGGAAAAGAAACAGTATAAGATATGGCAGAACATTGCGACAAAAAGAAAAGAGTAGTGGTAAAAGTTGGTACCAATGTGATGACCAACAAGGATAATCGCATTGTAGGCCCTATTTTAAAAAGTTTGGTGCATCAAATTGCTAAACTTTATGAGGAGGATGTACTCACAGTGTTAGTTTCCTCTGGTTCCGCTATTGCGGGAAAAGAAGTATTGGGTGACAGCGAAATTAAAGACCCTACCACGCGTAGACAGGTATTTTCGGCAGTTGGTCAACCACGAATGATGCGTCATTATTACAGTATATTTCATGATTATGGAATGCGCTGCGCACAAGTACTTGCCACCAAGCGTGACTTTGCGCCCGGTAAGCACCGTGACAATATGATAAACTGCTATGAAGCACTTTTAAGCGAAGGAATTATCCCAATTGCCAATGAAGATGATGCAGTTTCCCTTACCATGTCGATGTTTTCAGACAATGACGAGCTGGCTAGCCTTGTGGCAGAATTGATTGATGCAGATATGCTCATTCTACTAACGGATACGGATGGGCTTTTTACCGGTCACCCTGATCATGATGATTCGAAAATTATTCGTCATGTAACAACTGACCAGGATGTGGAGCAATATATTCAGGAAAGTGAAAAAGGTGAAGGTGAAGGCCGTGGCGGAATGGAGAGCAAATTAGGTGTTGCGAAAAGCACTGCTGCCAAAGATATTCCTACATACATAGCCAACGGTAAGCGAGAAAATGTAATTGTGGATATAGTGCAAGGCAAAGAAGTGGGAACCCGCTTCACTATTTAGCGACCATCCCTTTACTGTATTAAAAATCAATAAACTAATAGTGGCAAAAATCGCCACAGCAAAAAAATATAAATATGATATTATTACAGACCGACATTAAAAATAAAGTGTTGCAGTCTATGATGGATATTCTTGACAAAAGGCGTGAAGATATTTTGGCTGCCAACAAAAAAGATTTGGATGCCTTTACTAAAGATGACCAGGCTCTTTACGATCGATTGATTGTAAACGAAGCTAAGATTGACGGCATGATTCAGGCCGTGAAGGAAGTGATGCAGCAGGATGACCCCGTAGGAGAAGTTATCTCTCAAAGAAAACTGGAAAACGGATTGAAAGTAATCAACAAAACAGCACCTTTCGGTACCATCATGATTATTTATGAATCGCGCCCGGATGTTACCATTGAGGCGGCCGTTTTGGCCTTTAAGGCGAATAGCAAAATATTGCTGAAAGGTGGTAAAGAAGCCTTTCACAGCAATGTAGTATTAGTAGAATGCTGGCATGAAGCCCTTGCTGAAAATGGTCTTGACAAAGACTGGATTCAGATGCTTCAGATGAATCGCGAGGAAACACAGGAATTTTTAAGAAACCCAAGCCAAAAGCTGGATTTGATTGTTCCGCGTGGTGGCGAACGATTAATAGAATTTGTAAAACAACACGCCAAATGTGCAGTGCTGGTGAGTGGTAGAGGAAATAACTTCCTTTATGTACACAAAGATGCCGATTGGCAGCAAGCCCTTAAAGTGATTGTAAATGCAAAGACAGCTAAGATTTCTGCCTGCAATGCACTTGACAAAATTTTGGTGGATGAAAACCTTCCTGAATTTGAAAGTCACCTCAAAGAACTTCAAAAAGTACTAAAGGAAAATAAGGTTGAAATACTGGTAGATGATAAAGTGAGTGGCATCTTAAATGATGAGCAAACCATCACCGATAAGGCAATTTGGAAAGAAGAATTTTTAGCACTTAAAAGTGTGATTGGTTCAGTGAGCAACCCCGATGAAGCCATTGAGTTGATCAACGAAAATAGTGGTGGGCACTCCAGCACTATTATGACGAAAAATGCCAGCACAGCAGAAACTTTTATGGAACAGGTTGACAGCGCGGCTGTATATCACAATGCCAGTACACGTTTTACTGATGGTGGATCCATGGGCGTAGGTGCCGAGTTGGCAATTAGCACGGATAAACTTCACCACCGTGGGCCATTAGGCCTCAAGCAATTGGTTACTAATAAATATTATGTTCATGGAGATGGACAGATAAGACCATAAGCGAAAAACAACTCTTATAAAGAAAGACTTTTAAAACGTCTTCGCTATACTTTTCGACTCCGCTCAAAGTGATAATCCTAGATGGTTAGCCGCATTGAGCGGAGTCGAAATGTTTAGAATGGTAATGTTTATGTAAATGCCTTCCTCATTCTCTTAAATTTTAACATTTTTGCGGAAAGCTCCCACCAATAAAGAACCAAATGAGAATTACCATTCTTACTGCTTTATCATTTCTATTTATCAGCAGTGCTACTTTCGCTCAAGGTAAAAAAGGTAACACCAAGAAATTTCCCAAAGAACTCAGGTACAACTTTAGCGAAGATGGTGAGCAATATGTAAAAGCTACTTTTCTTGCACAAATTTGGGGGCGATATACAGATAATAATCCAGGTACCACGCTTTATGGTTTTGACGAACCTACAAGCTTTGACATGGGACTGCGAAGAGTGAGAATGCAGGTGTACGGACAACTTACTGACCGAATATTTTTCTACACCCAACTGGGGCAAAACAATTTAAGCTCAAGTGGAGAACGTAAACAGGGCATCTTTTTTCATGATGTGCTGGGCGAGTTCAGGGTTTATAAAGATGCCATTTCGATTGGTGGTGGACTTACTGCCTGGACAGGTGCCAGCCGCTATTCTTCTCCCGGCATTGGTAGCATTCTTACATTAGACGCTCCACTTTATCAGCAATATACGGCTGACGTTTCTGATCAATTTGTGCGCAAGCTCAGCATTTATGCGAAAGGTAAAATTGGAAAACTGGATTATCGCCTTGCCCTGAGCGACCCCTTGGCCATTCCCGTTTCCACTGCACAGCCTGGCACTGCTATTGGTACCGCATCGAGATTTTCAGCTGAGCCACCAAAAGCTCAGGTACACGGGTATTTTATGTACCAATTTTTGGATCAGGAAAACAACACTACGCCTTACAACGCAGGTAGTTATTATGGCAAAAAAACTATTGTAAACCTGGGAGCAGGATTTGTACAACAGCCGCAAGCCATGTGGCATGTGTCGGACGATCTTCAAGATACTTTGCGGAGTAATCTATCTATTCTTTCAGTTGATTTCTTTTTTGAAAAACCACTGAACGGAAACAAGCAAAATGCGGTCACCGCCTATGCCGCCTATACATTTTCCGATTTTGGCAAAAACTACATTCGGAATGTGGGTGTAATGAATCCTACCACCGGAAACACAAGCAGCACGGTGATAAATGATGCCGGAAATGCTTTCCCGATGGGTGGAACGGGAAATACTATTTATGCACAAGCGGGCTATCTTTTTAGAAAAGACTTATTAAAAGACCTTGGAACCATCCAGCTATTTGGTGCACTACAGCACTCTACTTTTGATGCACTTGATGACCCAATGCTGATGTATGAATTTGGCGCGAATTGGCTTATTGCAGGAAATAATGCAAAGCTTTCTCTAGAATATCAAAGCCGCCCCATATTTGAAACCGATGCCCTTGGCAATACAAATAGCACTTCCCGTAAAGGCATGGTAGTGATGCAACTACAGGTGGGGATTTAAGTCACCTTGTTTTTTTCCATTTCAAAATACATTTACCGAGGAAAAAGACGGCAAGACAATCACGGTTCTTAAATTGCAGTCTCTAAATTTCTATGTCTATGAAACTCCGTTTTTTGATTCTCACCGTATTTACCATTGCAATTTCTTCCAGCTCATTTGCGCAAAGCAAAAGCCGAGCTTATGACAATGCCGCTGCCATTGAAGAAGTCATTCGTGAAGCCTACATAAATGGTGTGTATAATGAAGGCTATATGCTTTCAGTTACCCAAGGTTTTAGCCCTGATTTTACCGCCATCATTTTTGAAGATAAAGATCAAAGCCGACTGGAAACCATTGAAGACTGGATAAAGAAAACTGAGCAAAACAAAGCCTCTGGGAACCTTCCGTTAAAGGGAGAACAAGAGGTTAGTTTCAGCATCGTTAAGCTTGAAATATCAAATAACATTGCCAATGCCCGCGTGCAATTTATGGTAGGTGGTAAAGTGCAACACACCGATTTTATTGGGCTTTACAAGTTTAGCACAGGCTGGAAGTTGGTAAATATGATGTACGAAGAAGCACCATAGAGCTTTTCAATATCCGAATTGAAACTATTAGACCCTAACCTGTCTACACCCTATCTTTGCCAGCAAATTTTATCACCACGCCCCTTGGCGTGGTTTACTTGTTTACACCCATGGCAGACACAGCAACGGATTTTATCAATAATTACCTTTTAGATGACCGCTTTCGCGGAATAGCTGAAGAGCTTCGAAACAATCAATTTCATAAACTTCATATAAAAGGCATTACCGCATCATTTACTTCGCTGGCGGCCAGTGCCAGCTTTTTACATTCAGAGCGTCCGCATCTTTTCATTTTAAATGATAAAGAGGAGGCCGCCTATTTTT
>JAUHWX010000280.1 GCA_030427285.1 Bacteroidia bacterium | reverse complement strand
CTGAAAAATATTATAACCAAAATGTAGGTGCCGTGGTACTCCATTCGGATGGGATAGGCAACCGTGGTGGAAATCCATCTTATGTAGCCAGCGGATTGGCTTACCCAATTTACACTGTAGGTTATGGTGACACCACTTTGCAAAAAGACCTTTTTATAGAAAGGGTAATCAGTAATAAAGTAAGTTACCTCAATAATAAAATGCCCGTAGAGCTTTATTTACGAGCTCGTCAGCTAGAGGGGCTGCCTTATGAACTTACCGTAAAGTCCGCCAATGGGAGTACAGTATTCTCTAAGAAACTAAGCATTGGTTCACAGGATTATTTTGGGCGGGTAAACTTTTTTATAAAAGCTGAAAAGGCTGGTGTGCAGCGCTACACGGTAAGTGTAGGTCCCGTTTCCGGGGAAGTGAACCTTACTAATAATATATCTGTATTTTCAGTAGAAGTGCTGGACAACAAAAAGAAAATCAGCATCATTGGCTACGGACCACATCCTGACATTGGCGCGCTCAACCAATCACTAAAAACTTTAGAGCGATATGAGGTAAAAACCGTGATTCAGAAAGATTGGGATGGCAATATAGGTGATGCCGATTTGTACATTTTGCACGACCCTTCTTCTATGATTTTGGACAAATTCAGCGAAAACAAAAAGCCAGTTTGGATAATTTATGGCTCCAATACTTCGGCTGATGCATTTGCAAAACTTACTGGTTTACGCACCGAAAGCGGCTCTTTTGAAGAAGTATATCCTGTGGCTGGCTCAGGTTTCAATCTTTTTAATGCCGATGACCAATATCAGCTGCAGCTGGATGAAATGCCGCCTTTAAATTCTCCTTTTGGTGAAATTCTTTCCAAAAAGCCGATTTATAGTTTGTTTACCAAAAAGATAGGTAGAGTGGCCACAAATTCTCCACTTTGGTTTTTTACTCAAGAAGAAAATCAGCGACAAGCAGTTATTCTGGGGACAGGAATCTGGCGCTGGCGCATTTATGATTTTAAGGAAACTGAAAGCCACGAGGCTTTTGACCGATTGATTTCTAAAACGGTACAATACTTAACTACCGATGCCCGCAGACAGCGATTTGTGGTGGACATGCCGGATAGAGTGGAGCAGGGGGAGCAACTTAGAGCAGAAGCCCGTCTTTACAATCGTTCGCTGGAGCTTACTAATGAGCCGGATTTGAAAATAACTTTTACCGCTGAGAATGCCTCGGAGTACGAGTTTAGCTTTGCCAAAGATCAAAATACCTACAGCCTAAATGCTGGCCGTTTGCCGGAAGGCTTGTATAACTACAAAAGCACGGTAACTTTAGGCGATGAAACTTTTAGCCGATCAGGCAGTTTGCTTGTGGAGAAAAGCTATTTGGAACAAGCGGATGGTGTAGCGCGTCATCACGTCTTACGCAAGATTTCCACCGAAAGTGGAGGGGAGTTTTATAAGGCTTCACAAATGGAGGCTTTAACAGAAAACTTGATTGCCAATACCAAGGCTACCACGTATACTTATGAAGAAACTTCTACCGATAGTTTGATAAACGAAAAGTGGCTATTTGCACTATTTGTGCTATTTCTGACTATTGAGTGGGCTTTGAGAAAATATTTTGGGAATTATTAAAACAAGAATAAAATTATGAATCAAAAAAAGACAGCATTTATTGTAGCCGGATTTATCGCCTTTGTGGTGGTGGTACTGGCTTGGAACTCCTTTACCTATACGGTAAACTCAGGTGAGAAGGGAATTATTTTCCGCAAATTTCAGGGAGGTTTGGATAAAGAGAATATCTACGGTCAGGGCTTTCATGTAAAATGGCCGTGGGATAAGGTTTTTATTTATGATGTGAGAATTAAGGAGTCAGTTAGTACCATGCAGGTTTTGAGTAAAAACGGATTGACTATTAAAGCTGAACTTTCCTATCGTTATAAGCCGGTAGAAAGCAAAGTTGGTTTTCTTCATGACCAAATTGGGCCTGACTATCACGAACAAATTATTGTGCCTGAAATACGCTCGGCCACACGTGAGGTTATTGGTAAGTATTTGCCGGAAGAGCTGTATTCATCAAAAAGAGAATCTATTCAAGATGAGATTTTTCAGCGTACAGAGATTGGGATGCAAGAAAAAAACCTTCTGCTTGATGCAGTTTTGATAAGAGAAGTAGAGCTTCCGCAAAATCTTAAAGCTGCTATTGAGCGCAAGCTTGAGCAAGAACAGGCTTCATTGGAGTATGAGTTTAAGTTGCAACAAGCAAAAAAAGAAGCGCAGCGTCAAGAGATTGAAGCTGAAGGTAAGGCTACGGCAAACCGTATTATCAACTCCTCACTTTCTGAAAATATTTTGAAGGAAAAAGGAATTGAAGCTACATTGAAACTGGCCGAATCGCCAAATAGTAAAACGGTGATTATTGGAAGTGGAAAAGATGGAATGCCAATCATTTTAGGAAATAAGTAAAACGAATAGTCACACTGTGACTGATAAATTAGGAGTATGAGTACCGAAGTAAGACAGTTGGAACCAAAGTCTGTTTGGAATCATTTTGAAGATTTGAATGCTGTACCAAGAGCATCTAAAAAAGAGGAGCGTGTAATAGCCTTTATGGAGGGCTTTGCCCGCAGCCTTGATTTACCTTTTGAGAAGGATGAAATAGGAAACTTGGTAATAAAAAAGTCCGCTACTGCGGGAATGGAAAATCGCAAGCCTATTATTATGCAGGCGCATGTGGACATGGTTCACCAAAAAAATGCAGATACCGATTTTGATTTTGACACGCAGGGAATTCAATCCTACATTGATGGAGATTGGGTAAAAGCAAAGGGCACCACGCTTGGCGCGGATAATGGAATGGGAGTGGCGGCTATCATGGCTGTGCTTTCATCTACTGATATTGCTCACCCGGCTATTGAAGCGCTTTTTACAGTAGATGAAGAGGCTGGAATGACTGGTGCCATGCACTTAAAACATAACTGGCTGAAAGGAGAAATCCTTTTAAACTTAGATACCGAAGAAGATGATGAACTAAGCATTGGTTGTGCCGGTGGTGTAGATAGTGACATAGATTGGACTTACACTGAAGAACCGCTTACTGGAGACTATGCAGCCTATAAGGTAAGTGTGAGCGGATTGAGCGGTGGCCACAGTGGCATGGATATTATCAAGGGATTGGGTAATGCCAATAAGATTTTGAATCGTATGCTTCTAGGCACTCACGAAGCGTTTGGTTTACGCATCCAGAGTTTTGATGGCGGTGGTTTGCGCAATGCTATTCCGCGCGAAGCAAGTGCTATAGTTGCTGTAAAGCATGAAAAAGTAGAATCAGTGCAGCATTTTTGGGACAACCTCATTGTTGACC
>JAUHWX010000055.1 GCA_030427285.1 Bacteroidia bacterium | reverse complement strand
TAAAAAAATAATGGTAACTATAAAAGTAAATTTCAGGAAGACTCTCGTTTTCATACGCCTATATCAACGAGAAATGTGGGAAGAAGGTTCTTTTTTCACTTCACAAGGTACTTTGATAGGAAAGATTAACCTTCTATGCAATTCATCTGCGACAACTACTCGCCTATTTTTTTACCATCTCAACTTCCCCAACCCACTTTATCCAATTGCCCCCTGCTGAATCCAATCGCACAGATTTATCAACATCCAGATTAAAAACTACATCAACCACATCTCCTTCATTTACGTTCATTGCGGTTATAAACTCAGAAGTTTCAGGACCACGGTTTTTGATAAGAGACAACTCTGTATACTTACTGCTATCCACAATCCAGTGGTTTTTAGTACTAAGAAAATGCCGGAAAGGTAACGGATCAGGCCATCGATTGGTATTATTCAGAAGCCCAGCTTTTTTAAACGTACCTAAGAATAATTGTGATTCTTTGCCCAAATCAAAAATCGCAGATTTGCTGGTAGGCAAAAACCATCCCGATTGGTCTCCATGGTTATCATACCCTACCTGTGTTACATTAAAAAGTAAAGTATCAAACTGCACAGAGGCTTGCATCTTAATATAATAATTGAACTGCGCGTACTTTGGATCTTCCTCCTTTTTACAGGCTCCCAGAACAAACGAAAACAGAACAAAAGAAGCGATGATTCTTTTCATGAAATGAGTTTAAACAAGAAACGCCATTCTTACAGAATATTGCACAACTAGCTATCACCTTCAAATCAACCATTCCGGCCGCAGAGCCGGAATCCCTTGATTAAAACTGTGAGATTCCAGATCTCCGCAGAGCTTCGTCTGGAATGATCAAACCAATTAACCATTGTTCCCCTCCCCTTTCCAAATCACCTCATACAAATCATTTCTCCTATCCGTAAGCGTGCGCACGCTACCGTGATTGTGAAGCTCTTTTAACAAATCCATATCGACATCCGCCACAATGGTCATTTCAGTATTGGGAGTAGTTTCCGCTTTTATACAGTTGGTTGGAAAAGCAAAATCGCTTGGCGTAAACACTGCCGACTGAGCATACTGCATGTCCATGTTACTCACTTTCGGGAGGTTTCCCACCGAACCGGCAATCGCCACATAGCATTCATTTTCAATGGCACGCGCCATGCTGCAATTTCTTACACGCATGTAGCCATTTTGGGTATCGGTAAGGAAAGGAACAAACAGAATTTGCATGCCTTCATTGGCATATATTCGGCTTAGTTCAGGAAATTCTACATCGTAACAAACCAGGATCCCAATCTTTCCGGCATCGGTATCAAAGGTTTTTATACGGCTTCCTCCCTGCATTCCCCAAGCTTCTTTTTCAGAAGGGGTAATATGAATTTTATCATATGAATCCCAGGTGCCATCGCGCCTACAGAGATATGTTATGTTATATAATTTATCATCACGCAAGTGCGGCATACTTCCCGAAATGATATTGATATTGTAGCTCACTGCTTTTTCAAGCAGCATATCCCGCAAAGGTTCCGTGTAAGATGCCAACTCTCTGATGGCCTGTGAAACCCCCATGTGGTTATACTCCTGCATAAGCGGAGCATTGAACAGTTCCGGGAAAAGAATAAAGTCACTTTGATATTCGCTTACCGCATCTATAAAGTAATCCATGTACTCTACCAACTGCTCAAAGGAACGCATCTCGCGCATTTGCCATTGTACCAAACCAATTCTCACCACAGATTTGGTCTGATTAATCACCTTTTCTTTGGCCTCGTAATAAATATTGTTCCACTCCATCAAAGCCGCATAATCATGGCTAGCCTCATCATCCGGCAGGTAATTTCTGATTAGCTTTTTCACGTGAAAGCCATTTGAAAACTGGAAGTTCAGAACAGGGTCGTGTAAGTGGTTGCTCTTTACATTTTCAATATACTGCTTAGGGGTATACTCCTCTTTATATTTTGAATAGCGGCTCATTCGCCCACCAAAAATGATGCTGCGCAAATTGAAGCTTTCGCAGATTTCCTTACGTGCATCGTATAGTCTTCGCGCCAAGCGCATACCGCGATACTCGGGGTGCACAAATACCTCTATTCCATAAAGTACATCGCCATCAGAGTCGTGAGTATTAAAAGTATAATTGCCCACAATCTGCTCGTAGGTATGATTGTCACCATACTTATCATAATCTACAACTATGGAAAGCGCGCAGCCCACCACTTTATCATTCACACAAACACAAATTTGCCCTTCCGGAAATTTTTCCAAAAGCAGCTGAATATCCTTTAAGCGCCACGGATCATCATCATAATCGGTGTATGCTTTTTCCATCGCAGCCTTCAAATCACGATAATCTTCAACTTGAAGATTGCGCAATTCGATTTTCATTTCTTGTGATTCCATTCTTTGTGTGAAGGTTATTATGTTATAAGTTGAAGGTTAAATGTTATTGGTTTGTGGTTTGGGTTTGTGGATTTTCAAATCCTCGAATCTTCAAATAGAAAATCATCTACCAATTCCCCAAGGAATTCTAGCAATCTCCTCATCTACATAGTTTTTAAGTTCGGGGAAAAAGCGAGCAAATTCATCTGCAAATAAATCGTAGTCGTCAAACATTTGGGCAACGGCAGCTTTCATATCATTTTGAAAAGACGCCCTTTTACTCATCCCCATGAATACTCTTTCCAACCCGTAACGGTTGCCATAGTTCACCAGCCAGTTTCCATTTTCCATATAGGGCAAAATACGCTGCACACCTTTCGGCAATTCATCCCAACGCCTATTAAAAAGGTCATACGCGTTGGCCGCAAATTCCTCTAAAGGAACATCAGAATATTGGTCGAAGTTTTTTGCCAAAAAGTGATCGTACAAAATGTCTACTACCACAGGGCTATACTTGCTTTGTGTTGGTCTTAATCGCTCCTTACTCTCTTCTACTATCGAGTGATTATCGGTAAAAAAGTCAATTTTGTGATGCAGCTTAATGCCTTCTACCACTTCTGGCTTAAACTGCCCATACTCCGCACTCCTTACGGAATCAGCAATAAAATTGCCGACCATAATATCATCGTCATTATTGGAAAGTAAAAGGTGTGCTAAAAAATTCATGGAGTAAATGTACGGTGAGTAAAGTGTATTTCAATCTACCAGTACATTAACAAATACTATGCGGAAAAATCCTCTTTGAGCACGAATAGCCTGCTCGGGTGTTTTCGGAAGGGTGGATTCTGCACGAAATTCCCCTTCGAGCACGAAGGGGTGGATTCCGCACGAAGTAAGCGGAAGACGGGGTAGTTGGCCATTACGCCTCAAGCCGAACTTGCTAAAGCTCAGACTGCCTACCCTGTGGGACTTCACACGGGGTAGTTGACTTCATGTATAATTCTCCAACACAAAATCCTCTAACTCTTCAATCACCTGGTCCATATGTTCCATAATTAATAAACTTGTGAAACGAATAATTCTACAACCCTGATCCCTTAGCCAAGCCTCTCTCACAGCATCTTCTTCCTCCCGATCGAGGTGTGAAGAACCATCTATTTCAATAATCAACCCAAGCGACTTACAGTAAAAGTCCACAATATAGTTGCCAATAATTTTTTGTCTGTCAAAGTCTAAATCAAAAAACTGCCCTTGATTCACCCGCATCCAAAAAAGCACTTCTGGTAAATTCCTTGCTTGTCGCAGAGCGCGTGCTCGCTGATTGAGTTTTGGATTGTATTTCAGCGCGAGGTAGTTAGTCTTTAGCTGCACGCCATTTATGCAGTAGGTTTTGGGCATGAATTAAAAATAGGGAATTTGCGGATATAGCATCAAACCTATCTAAAACCCCGCTATGCTTGGCTGTGGTGCCTCTGCAAGTAATCCTAACTACCCCGCCCTACAGGCACCCCTTCAAACATTGAAGGGGAATTATTGCGCAAAAAACTTGGGCTTTACTTCCTATTGGGCCTAAAAACCAAAGAAAGAAGTAAATAGAAAGGGATAATAAAAGCCAATGCACGAAAACGGAAAATCACCAGCAGCAAGACTATTCCAAGCAAAAGTATAATCCGGCCTTTGTTCTCTTTCCACTTCGTGTTTTTCACTTTTAGCGACATCAGCGGAAGCTCAGCCACCAAAAGAAATGATGTGATAATGGTAATGGCCGTTAATAAAAACGGGTGAAGGATAATATTCTGAACGGTTTCATTATCAGTATAAATTCCCATCAAACCGATAGAATACAAAAACAGTGCGTTGGCGGGAGTAGGCATTCCTATAAAATACTCTGCTTGGCGGGTATCAATATTAAATTTTGCCAATCGCAAAGCCGAAAGCAAGGGTATCAGCAAAGCTATGTAGGGCAAAAAATCAGGGCTTGGCTCACCGCTCAGGTAAGACATTTGAAACATTTTGAAAACCAAAAAACCCGGAGCCACACCAAAACTCACCAAATCAGCTAATGAATCCAATTGCTTTCCGAGCTCAGAGTGCACCTTTAGAAGACGAGCTGCAAAACCGTCAAAAAAGTCAAAAACCTGAGACATAGCCATTAGTATAGCCGCTTGTTTATAATCACTAGTAAAAATGGACACGATGGCCAACAAGCCACAGGCAAGGTTGGCAAGTGTAAGTAAGTTAGGAATGAAGCTTCTCAAAATTGTAAATGGCTTTTAGGCAATATTAGTGCAAATATGAAGTTTTTAATGCGGAAATTGTCTGTAAGGACTGTTGAGTATATTTGCGAAAATTCAATACCATTTGAAACACCTAGCGCCCCTATTATTTCTCTTGCCCGCCTTGGCCTTCGGTCAGGCTCGTAAATACAGTAACGAATTTTTAAATATTGGTGTAGATGCCAAGGCCTTTGCGATGAGCAACGCGGTAATTGCCAGCGTGAACGATGTAACGGCTGCCTACTGGAACCCTGCAGGGCTTGCCAATATTACCGACTCCTGGCAAGGTGCTGCCATGCATGCCGAGTATTTTGCAAGCATTGCTCAGTATGATTACATTGGCTTTGCTGCCCCTATTGATGACAAAAGTACCATCGGTATTTCCTTCATACGCTTTGGGGTAGATGACATCCTCAATACTACCGAACTTATTGACCAAAATGGCGATGTGGATTATGATCGCATCAGCAAATTTTCTACTGCCGATTACGCTCTGATTGGCTCTTACGCCCGCAAATCTGAAAAAATTGAAAACCTGAGTTATGGTGGTAATGTGAAAATCATTTACCGACACATCGGAAAATTTGCCAGCGCTATCGGTTTTGGTTTTGACCTTGGAGCTCAGTACAAAATCAACAAATGGGAATTTGGCGCCAACCTGCGTGATGTTACCTCTACCTTCAATGCGTGGAATATAAATACCGAAGAACTTGAAGATGTTTTTGAGCAAACCGGAAATGAACTACCTACCGAAAACCTGGAACTTACCATCCCTAGTCTTTTGATTGGAATGGGCCGTCAGTTTCAGCTCAACGAAAACTACAGCCTTAGAACGGAGGTTAGCGCAGCCTTCACTTTTGGAGGACGCGAAAACACTTTAGTTTCTGCTGATTTCGGAAACATCAATCCTAATTTTGGTGTAGAAGTGGGCTATAGAAACTTTGTATTCTTACGAGGTGGTGTGGGCAATGTGGTTCGTGCCAAAGAGTTTACTGGCGCCACATATTACAACGTTCAGCCCAACATGGGGATCGGTTTTAAATACCGAGGCATCTCTATAGATTATGCTTTATCCAACATCGGCAGCGCATCCGGCACACTTTACAGTAATATATTCTCGGTTAAATTTAACTTTGCTGACTTCAAAAGCAGCTAAATGTTTCAAAGAATACTGTACGCCATCCTCACCTCACTATTGCTGTGGGTAGCTTGGCCGCCCAATAATATTGCCCCACTACTTTTTATTGCCTTTATCCCCATCCTCCTTTTGGAGCGCAATCTTTCCCTTTCGGGGGAAGGTGGCACCGGCAAAAAGATATTTCTCTATTCATGGCTAGCCTTTGGTCTCTGGAATATTTTCACCACCTGGTGGCTCATCAATGCGCATTGGAGCGGGCTCCTAATGACCACTTTGGTAAACGGAGCTTTGATGGCTTTGGTTATTACCATCTTCCACTTTATCAAGCAAAAACTTGGAAACCAACGCGGCTACATAGCTCTTCCTTTCCTTTGGATTTGCTTGGAAATACTTCATAAAAATTGGGACCTCAGCTTTCCTTGGCTCAATCTCGGAAACGGTTTTGCCGAAAATGTAGAATGGATTCAATGGTATGAATATACCGGAGCCTTTGGCGGCACCTTTTGGATTTGGCTCGTAAACCTGCTCCTTTTTTCTGCCCTGATAGCATTTCAAAAATCTAAAAACTGGAGCAGCCTTGCGCTAAGATTGGTAATTACAATAATCCCTGCAGTTTTAGTTCCTATTCAGCTTTCGCACCTGCGCTATTCCAATTATGAAGAGCAGGGTGAAGAAGCCAACATAGTGGTAGTGCAGCCAAGCATTGATACCTATACCGAAAAAAATATAATGTCCAATGAAGAGCAAGCCGTTAAGTTTTTGCGCCTTGGTAATTTTGAGATGGACAGCACCGTTGACTTTTTGGTTGGCCCGGAAGACCTTTTGACGGAAGGCACTTATATTGACAAACTCGAGGAAACCTCCCAAGTAAAGTTATATAAAGCGGTGGTCGGCCAATATCCCAATTTGAATATTGTAAGTGGCGCCACCCTGCTGCAACACTACTCCACCACTCCTACCAGCCCCACAGCCCGCGAATACAACAATACTGAAGCCTGGTATGATGTGTACAATTCGGCCATCATGATCAACCGCTTTGATTCTATTCCTTATTATCACAAATCAAAACTTGTGGCTGGTGTAGAAATGATGCCCTTTAGCAGCGTTCTAAAACCTGTTTTGGGCAACTTAATAAGCAGTATGGGCGGAACAAGCAATGGTCTTGGATATCAAAAAAATCGTGAGGTTTTTACTTCTGCTGATGGCCAATTTAAGGTAGCTCCGCTTATTTGCTGGGAATCAGACTTTGGCGAATATGTAACTGAATATGTACGCAAAGGTGCCAATCTTCTTTTCATTATTACCAATGATGACTGGTGGGGCGAGTCTCCCGGTTACATTCAGCATTTGCATTACGCTCGTCTTCGCGCTATTGAAAACAGGCGCAACATTGCCCGTTCGGCAAATACAGGTGTAAGTTGTTTTATCAATCAGCGCGGGGATATTATCCAGCCACAACCGTACAAAAAGCCTGTTGCCATAAAAGGAGTAATCAAAGCTAACACTGAACTGACCTACTACTCTAAAGCCGGTGACGTACTTGGCCGAGTGAGTTTATTCATCAGTGGCTTTATGCTTTTATTTGCTTTTGTAAAAGGGTATTTGAAAAAGGTGAATAGTTTGGCGCAGAGGTAAGGCTTAGTCGGGAATTTTCTGAGTTGGCAGTTGGCAGTTGGCAGTTGGCAGTTGGCAGTTGGCAGTTGGCAGTTGGCAAAGTTTTGAATAACTCTAAAAAATACTTTATGAATCCCAGACTGTTTTTTCACACATTGCTATTAGTGACAGCAAGCTTAAATTCATGCTCCTATGAAGAAGAAACACCCCAATTAACCCCTGCCCAACTTCGAAATCTGGAAAAATCTGATTTAACCTCTTTTAACTTCTACACGGTAAACGACTTAGGGTACTTTAACACAAAATACATGGGAATTAATTCCACATTCCTTCTTGCCAAAAATGGATGCCTTATAACTTCAAATGATACAATCGAGCCACTATTTCAATATAAAGAATCACAAAAAAACTGGTGGACAGATTTCCTCTCAGGCAATACAGATACGCTTTTAGGTTCAGATTCACTAGTTTGGACGTGTAACCCTTCAATTGTGAAAAGAGCTATTTCGCTTTATCAAACTATTGACTCCTTAAAAATTAATAAAATTACTTCTATAAGAATCCCGAAAGAAACAGAAGTAGTTTTACAATCCGGTGAAACCTACCTATTTTCGCCCGATGGTCTTAATCGACCAAATAAGGAGGACTGGAAAATCTGTGCTCCAAAATGGTTTATTCTTCAAGACTATAAATCACCGATACCTGACAATCCATTTCTCAATATATTAGACGATCAATTATCCGATAGTACTGAAAAATGATCGACCTGCGCTCCGATACCGTTACCCGCCCGACCAAGGAAATGTTAAACGCTATGATGCACGCTACTGTGGGTGATGATGTTTTTGGCGAAGATCCTACCATCAATAAGTTGGAAGCAATGGCGGCAGAGATGTTTGGGATGGAAGCCGGGCTATTTTGCCCAAGCGGAACCATGACCAATCAAATTGCGATAAAGCTGCACACTCAGCCAGGCGATGAAATTATTTGTCATGAGTATTCACACATCTACAATTATGAAGGTGGTGGCTTGGCGGCTAATTCTGGTTGCCAAACTAGATTACTGAAAGGTGACCGGGGATTTATTTCTGCAGAAGAGGTGGCAGCCAGCATTGGCAATCCTCATGATGTACATGCTGCACATACTTCTATGGTTTCGGTAGAAAACACCGTAAACAAAGGTGGTGGCAGCTGTTATGATTTTTCAACTTTGGAAGCTATTGGAGAAGTGGCACGCGCAAACCATTTAGCTTACCACATTGATGGTGCACGGCTGTTTAATGCCTTGGTGACCAAAAGTCAAAAGGCAGAAGATTACGGAAAACTGTTTGACACGATTTCTATTTGCCTTTCAAAAGGATTGGGATGCCCGGTGGGTTCGCTACTTTTAGGTTCAAAAAAGCACATCACAGAAGCACGCAGAATACGAAAGCGCTTTGGTGGAGGAATGCGCCAAGCTGGGTATTTGGCTGCAGCCGGAGTTTATGCTTTAGAAAATCATATTGACCGACTATTTGAAGATCACGAAAAAGCACAGGTGCTAAAATCAGCTTTAGAAAAATGCTCTTGGGTAGATCGCATTGAGCCGGTAGAAACGAACATTGTGATTTTTTATCTGAAGGAAGGAAAAGACCAAAAGCAGTTTATGGACTTGCTTCATCAAAAAGGAATTCTATTGGTAGGCATGGGACAAGGAAAATTAAGGTTTGTGACACATCTGGATGTGAGTATGGAGAATATTGAAAAGGTGAATGAGATTCTCGTTAATCTATAGTATTTTCTACGTTTCTCAGCGAACTCAGTGTCTCTGCGTTGAAGCAATATGGGGTTCCATCACCGCAGAGTCGCAAAGAGCACAGAAGCTTCGCAGCGCTTAAAACGCTACTCCAAAACCAATTGTTGGCATCACCTTTACATCTAAATCACCACCCACCAAATTTGTAAGTCTTGCTCTCAAGCGAAAGTGCTCACTCATCTTATATCTGAAAGTAAGGGGAATTGAAATGTAGGCCCACCTGGCTTCACCCCCAACCCGAAGCCCAAAACCTGTGCTAAAATCAAACTTATCATCAGCATTTAATACATAATGATAAAGCAGTTCCACGCCATCAGTGCCCACAGAATCTACATTTATATTTTGACTGCCTAGCCCAAAACCCGCTTCAATTATATGTCTTCTGGTTTCCCCAAAAAGAAAAGCATAATCCAATCTTGCCTGATTAATTCCAGAGCTTAGCGTTATTTCTGAATGTGGAGATTGAGCGAATAGATTGCCGCAGAAGAACAGGGCCGCAGCAATTGCAGCATTTTTCAATAGAGTTTTCAAATTGTTGTGCTTTAGATTTCGTCCGCGAAGAAAGAAAAAAAATGGATAGCCAGTGATTACACGGACTTTTACTACGTACATCTGCAGAATCCGCGAGACGCTTACAACTCACCTTTTATCACCTCCCACACCAAACTTGGTTCAAAACCCCGACTGATTACGTATTGAGCAATTTTTCCATTGCGTTCAAATTCGTTTTTGATTTTTACGCTAGCTGCCTTTTTCTCAATCACTTCTTGGAGCGTCTTTAAATATTGGTCCTCCTCAATTTCCGAAAAGGCCTTTTTCAAAATATAATCTGAAAGTTGATGTGGGTAAAGCGCTTGTTTGATTTTTACCCTCCCCCATTTTTTGATAGAAAACTTGCCCCGCACAAAAGCTCGTGCAAAGCGCTCTTCATTTAGAAAGTTCTCTTGAATAAGTGATGAAATTTCCTGATTTACAGCATCTGTATAAAGTCCATATTCATACAGTCTTTGCTTCACCTCGTATTGGCTTCGTTCGCGATAAGCGCAAAAAGCCCGGATTTTCTCTCGGGCTTCTTGTACTGAATATTGTTTTTTGGACTGCTCTTCCACCTAATTTTACTCAGGTTTGTGATTGTGCTCTACCCGTAAAATGGTTCTAAAAGCTACAAACTTATCCTTAAACTTTTCGGTATGTTCGGCCTGTAGTTTTGGCGCATACATTTCATAGTAAAGCTTGAGTGTTTCCATATCCTTCACTTCATACTGAATGGAATATGTAATTCCAGCTTCTTCTTCTACCATCACGTGCAAAATACGATTGCTTACAAACATCCCGGTGCTCATTACATCAGGTATATGCGTTTCTTTCATCCAAGCCAGCCACTCATCATGTACTGATTTTTCAATGTTTACAGTTACGTTGTATATGTACATTCTTTGTAGGTTGAAAAAGTTAAAGGTTGTAAGTTATAGGTTAAATGTAAGACACTCCCGACTCCTTACTCCCCACTAATTGATAACCGCATCACCACGCATCTCACGGTATTTTTTTCTTGCATCAGGTGCAAAAAAACTATCCGGGTGGTCGGTGAATATTTTTTGATAGAGATTCATGGCCTCGGTGCGCTTGTTTAATTTTTCAAAATAAAGATCGGCCAAAGCATACATAGCATCATCCGCCAAAATATCCTTAGCATATAAATCTACCAACTGCTGATACGCACTTGCAGCTTCATCATATTTCTTTTGATCTACCAAAATCTGGGCTTTTAAAAACAGTACTTCATCCTGTATACCGTGTCCGGGAAATGCAATTTCCATCATGTCTAACAAGCGCAGTGCTGAGTCACGTTTTCCTTGATAATTCATCAAGTCAGCCTTGGCGTACATTTGCATCGCTTCCATATTGGTGTCCAAGGCAATGTTATCATTAATGAGCAAAGAGTAACGCATGGCATCATTTGCAATAAGCTTAGAAGTAGAAGCTTTTAGAGCATCAAAAATTCCCTGAGCCCACAAAAAATCACCCACATAATAAGCGGCCTTTGCTCTTTTAAACTTGGCCTCTTGCCCGATAGGCGATTGCTCAAAAGCCTTTTCGGCTTGACCATAAAGAAGTATTGCCTCCCAGCGATCTCCATTGTAAAGCAAAATATCACCAAGCTCAATCTTGGCTCTGGCTATATCTTCTTTGCTAATAAAGCCAGTAGAAATCAGCTTTCGCAACATACCTGCTGCAGTATCTGTTTCATTTAGCTTAAAAGCCGTGAGGTGTGCCATATCAATAGTTAGCGGGCCCACATCAGGAAGTCCTTTTAGGGTTTCAATGGTTTTAAAATATTCCTTTTGAAGCTCCTTCCATCCAGCAATTTCAGTAACACCATCTTCTTCAAGCTTCAAACTTTGGGCTTTCAATTTTCCAGTGAGGGCTTGCTCATAAAAGGGATACTTATCTCCGGCTTTTATTACATAGTCAAATATGCGGATGGCTAATGAATACTCTTCATTGTTGAGAGCCACATTTCCAAGGCTGTAAATTCCAGCCTTGTTTGTGGGCGTCCTTCTGTCCAAAGCCTTTAGTTGCAAAAATGCACCACTAAAGTTTTTTTCCTGAATGAAAACGAAAATCAGTAACTCATTCATCGTTTCAGGTGCACCATCCTGAATCTTTTGGATAAGTAAAGTTTTAAGGTATTCTGAGTTTTCTGCTGTAGTTTCTTCTCGAAGCGCCCGACCTAGCAGTTGCTTTACTGTAGAAAGGTAATTTGGCGTTCGCTCCACCATTTCCACGTACATGCCGTACATTTTTTTGATGTCACCAAGTTCTCCATAAAGCAATGCTTTTTGATAATCATAATTAGCATTAGGCATTTGACGCTCGCCAGCCTCATATACTGCCAAAGCTATTTGTGGGTAGCCTTTCTTTTGAAATGCATTAGCGTAGCTATGGGCCATTGCTGGTCGTTCTTCCACCTCCTCCAGCACTTCTTCCACCAACTTATCTGCTTTGGATTGCTTTTGTTGCTTTTGATAAATCATCAACAAATCCGCTTGATAATTGGCATTATTACCGTGACCCTTTTTCACATAAGATTTTACAAGCTTTTCAGCCTCATCATATTGCAATAGCTCCAAGTAGCAACCAAGTTTGAGCTCATAAATTGCTCCCATTGATTTAATTTCATCAGGAACCTCATCCAGATATTTTAGCGCTTTCTCGTATTCCTCACGACCATAATATTCCTGTGCCAGCCTCAGGTTCTTGAGCATGGGTGACTCTTTTGCCGGCCCTCCTACATTCACACCCTGCCCATAGGCCATAGATACCGCCAATAGCTGAATGGTAAAAAATATAGAAACTAAAAAACCTCTCATTGAAATTAAATTAAGCTTTTAAAGCTAATGCTAATAAGGCTAACGATGGAAAGGTTCTTTCCTTATTCTTTGGTGGCTCTAATTAAAACTTCCACAGAGTCCATCTTGGGTTTAAACTCTTTATAGAGTTTACGCTGATCTGCCAGATTAGGAACAATCTTGTTGTAGTGCATCTGAGTTTGCTGCACGGCATTTACCTCATCCCTCAAATATTTTTCTACTTCAGTACGCTCAAGCTTTCCATCTTCAATGCTGTTTTTTAAAGTAGAAAGTTGCTTATCATTTTCTTCGAGTTCTTGCTTTACTTTTTCGTGGCTATTGGCAAAGTGAGTAAACGTCTTCATTATCCCCTTGTAGTAGCTTATATCTTTTACCCAAAAATCACGAGCTGTCGTGTCTTTAAAATTTTGATTCACAAAATCGTATTGGCGATCTACTTCTTCAGCCAGAGTTTCTATTTCTTCAGCATCAATTGTATCAATACCCTTTTGATAGGTTTCTACCACCCCTTGAAGCGAATCCAGTACCTCCAATTCAGCTTTAAACTCTTTTGCAGGATTACTACAACCAACAACCACAGCACCAAGCACCAGGCCGGACAATACTTTTATTTTATCCATTCAAATGATGTATAAGGAATTAATACTTCCGGAATTTTTATTCCGTCTTCGGTTTGGTTATTTTCTAATAATGCAGCCATCACACGGGGCAGAGCCAGTGCACTTCCGTTAAGCGTATGACACAAGTGCGTTTTTTTATCTTCACCTCTATAGCGCACCTTCATTCGGTTAGTCTGAAAAGTTTCAAAATTTGAGACAGAACTAACTTCTAACCAACGTTCTTGGGCAGCACTCCATACTTCAAAATCATAGGTAAGCGCAGAAGTAAAGCCCATATCTCCACCACAAAGGCGAAGGACACGATAGGGTAAACCTAGCTTTTGCAAAAGCCCACCTACATGCTCCACCATTTCGTCAAGCACTTTGTACGATTCATCAGGGTGAACCACATTTACCACCTCTACTTTGTCGAATTGGTGTAAACGATTCAAGCCACGAACATCTTTACCATAGCTCCCCGCCTCTCTGCGGAAGCAAGGCGTATAAGCAGTACATTTTATTGGCAGTTTTTCAAGATCTAGAATTTCATCGCGAAACAAGTTGGTGATTGGAACTTCAGCCGTGGGGATGGCATAAAGGTCATCTTCCGTCATGTGGTACATCTGTCCTTCCTTGTCGGGAAGTTGTCCTGTACCAAAACCACTTGCTGCATTCACAAAATGTGGAGGAATGTATTCTTCATATCCCGCCTTTTGGTTTTCTTCCAAAAAGAAATTGATCAAAGCACGTTGCAAGCGAGCACCCTTGCCCGTGTATACAGGAAATCCTGCTCCGGTGATTTTTACCCCTAAGTCAAAGCTGATAAGCTTATACTTTTCTGTTAAATCCCAATGAGGCACAGCACCATCATATAAAGTAGGGATTTCGCCCACTTTACCTACCTCTACATTGTCGTCAGCATGAGCACCCTCTACCACAGATTCGTGTGGTACGTTTGGCAAACTCACCAATAGCTGCTCTAAAGAATGCTTCAACTGCTCCTGCTCCTGACCAAGCTCTTTGCTCTTGTCTTTTAGCTCAGCTGTTTTAGCCTTCATGTCGTTGGCCTCGGCTGCTTTCCCTGCTTTAAAAAGAGAACCTATTTCCTTACTGATTGCATTACTCTCGGCCAACACCGAATCCAGTTGCACCTGGTTTTCCCTGCGTTGTTCGTCAAGTTTTAAAATATCAGCAATAGTTTGGGCAGCGTCTATCTTTCGTTTAGCCAACCCTTTAACAGCCGCTTCTGTATGGTTGCGGAGGTAAGAAAGCTCAAGCATATTTTTTATTGATTTTGGACAAATGTAAAAACAAAAAAAGCCCGCGAGAACGAATCCTCGGGGCTTTTATGAAAATTATAAAATCGTAGGATTCTTAGTTCGCTGGATCTACAGAAACGTACGATTTGTTATCTTTTTTCTTACGAAAAACTACGGTACCGTCAACCAATGCAAACAAAGTATGGTCTTTTCCCATACCCACGTTTTCACCAGGATTGTGCTTAGTACCACGTTGGCGTACGATGATATTTCCAGAAATAGCCGATTGGCCACCAAAAATTTTCACGCCTAGGCGTTTACTTTCTGATTCTCTACCGTTCTTCGAGCTACCAACTCCTTTCTTGTGAGCCATGTTCTTTTAATTTTATGGTTTTTGCTTTTAGCTTAAAGCCGCAATTAATTCATCCTTTTTCATAGAAGAGTAACCGGTGATTCCCTTCTCTTTAGCCATCTCTCTCAACTCAGCCACGGTGTGTGAGCTCAAATCGCTTGATTTGGCTTCCGCTTTTGGAGCTGCTGGAGCTTCTTCTTTTGCTGCTGCCGGAGCTGCTTCTTTCTTTTTAGGAGCTGCTTTCTTAGCTCCGCCTTTACCAATAGAAGTAATTTCAATTAAAGAAATTGCTTGTCTATGACCGTTTTTCTTACGGTAGCCTTTTCTTCTTTTCTTTTTGAAAACGATTACTTTATCAGCTTTAAGGTGAGACACGATCTTAGCGCCTACTTCAATACCTTCTATAACCGGGGCGCCAACTTCTATAGCTCCGTCATTGTCAGTAAGAAGAACTTTATCAAACGATAAAGCATCACCTTCATTACCTTCCACACGGTTCACATAGATCTGCTGGTCTTGACGTACTTTGTACTGGTGCCCTGCTATTTCTACAATTGCGTACATTTTTACTTAATTTTTAAGGGCTGCAAATGTATAAAAAGAATTTTCTCCCACCACACTATGCATCTAAAATATTGAAGATTTTTTTGGATCAACCTTCGTTATTTCAGCTCATTACCCATTAGGCTGCAAAGCTAAAACTATCATCTACAATACCACTCCTCCAGTCTCATTCATTGAGCACTTGTTTGGATTGCTCACTCTCTCCACTGCTTCACGCTCTCTTTTTATTACTTTTGGCCTCGCTACTTGTATTTTGACACAAATCAAATAATAAAAATCAAACTCATTATGAGAAAACTGTTTGCGCTGGTCTTCGGTCTCGGATCAGCTATTGGCGCACATGGCCAAACCAATATCGAATTTCAGGAGTATGACCTGGAAAATGGACTGCACGTAATTTTACATGAAGATCACTCCACACCTATTGTGGCTGTATCTGTACTTTACCATGTAGGCTCTAAAAATGAAAAGCCAGGTCGCTCAGGTTTTGCACACTTCTTTGAACACTTAATGTTTGAAGGATCACCAAATATAGAGCGTGGTGAGTTTATGAAAATTGTACAAACCAATGGAGGTGCGCTTAATGCCAATACTTCTTTTGACCGTACATTTTACTACGAAATACTTCCCGCCAACCAGCTTGAGCTAGGCCTATGGCTAGAGAGCGAGCGCATGTTGCAAGCCACCGTTGACATCGAAGGTGTAGAAACTCAGCGTGAAGTGGTAAAAGAAGAAAAGAGACTACGTATTGACAACCAGCCTTACATGTCATTTCAAGCTGAAATGTTTGGAAAAGCCTTTGAAGGAAGTCCTTACGCAATCACTCCCATCGGCACAATGGAAGATTTGAATGCTGCGCAAATCGCAGACTTCAAAGATTTTTATGAAACCTTTTATGTACCTAACAATGCTACCCTTAGCATAGCCGGTGATATTGATCCAAAAGAAGCTAAGGAAATGATTGAAAAGTACTTTGGCCCTATCGCCAAAGGAACCAATGAAATTCCACGTCCTAAGCCAGAGCTAAAACTTCTTAGCGAAGCTGTGGTAGATACTGTGTATGACAACATCCAGTTGCCAGCACTTTTCTTAGGCTATAAAATTCCGGCCCAAGGCACCAAAGATGCCTATGCTTTGGATATGCTTACCACTCTGCTTTCTGGTGGTCAAAGTTCAAGACTTTATAAGAAACTTGTTGATGAGGATCAATTGGGACTTGCTGTTCAGGCTTTCCCATACGGACTTGAAAACGGTGGTATTTTTATCACCTTAGGAATTGCCAATATGGGTGTTGACCTTAAAGATCTTAAAGCGGGTATTGATGGTGAATTTTCAAAAGTTCGCAATGAGCTAATCTCT
>JAUHWX010000279.1 GCA_030427285.1 Bacteroidia bacterium | reverse complement strand
CTCGGTGCCTTGTACCAGTTTAATGAAGAGGTAGCTCTTACCGGAGAGGTGAAAAAAGACATACATCTGCCTGAACGCTACGCTCTGGGCTTTGAATACTACTTTATTCCCGAGCTTGCATTTCGAACCGGAGTAGGCATTCAGCCCTTTACCAACACTTTTGGTTTGGGCCTTGATTTAGGCGGTTTTACCGCTGACCTCAGTTACGAATACGCTCAAACACTTGGCAACAACGCCAATATTAGCCTACAATATGAGTTCTGATGAAAAGGCTGTCCGTCATATTGTTCCTCATATTTAGCCTTTCGGCAAATGCGCAAACGCCTCCGACACAAGAACTGGAAACACAGATAGAATCAGTAGCCGATGGCAACATTGAAAATCAAACCGACTTACTTCAAGTAGCTGAAAATATTCAAATACTGGAAGCCAACCCCATAGAGGTGAACTTTGCTGATGCTGAGGAATTGGAGAAAATCCCTTACCTCAACATTTTTCAAATAGCCAATCTTCTTCAATATCGAAATCGTACAGGAATGATTTATTCGCCTTACGAACTTCAGGCTGTAAAAGGATATGATCCGTTGACTATTGAAAAAATTCTACCTTTTTTAAGTTTCAATACTGAAAAGAGAACCCCTGACCTTAAGCTGAAAAACATTGTAAACTATAGCCATCATGACTTAGCTCTTCGCAGCGGATTAATTTTGCAAGAGCGAAAGGGGTTTTCTGATTCCACCGAAAATGGATACTTAGGATCGCCCTACAATAGCTTGCTGCGTTACCGCTGGCGCTATCGCGATTATTTGTCTATTGGATTTGTGTCTCAACAGGATGCTGGAGAACCCTTTGGAAAACCTTATCAAAAATATGGTGCCGACTTTATGGCCGGGCACATTGCCTTGAAAAATTATGGCAATCTCCGCAAACTGATAATTGGCGATTACCATGCTCAGTTCGGTCAGGGTTTAGCCATGTGGAGCAGCCTAGCCTTTGGAAAATCTGCGGAAGCAATAGAAATAAAGAGATATGCGCGTGGCTTTATCCCCTTTTCGGGAAGTGAAGAAAACCGCTTTATGCGCGGAGCTGCTGCCACTTACCGCCTTTGGGACAAACTTGATGTAAGCGCCTTTTACAGCAAAAACAAAGTGGATGCCAACCGTCTACCTCCAGATTCGCTTCTGCCAGAAGTTGTAACCTCTTTTCAGACCACGGGG
Source organism: Bacteroidia bacterium (assembly GCA_030427285.1). Taxonomy (GTDB): domain Bacteria; phylum Bacteroidota; class Bacteroidia; order Flavobacteriales; family Schleiferiaceae; genus Owenweeksia. The sequence goes on along the minus strand of JAUHWX010000279.1, from coordinate 2,144 downwards.
CTGCACCGCACCGAAAATGAGTTGGAAGATAAAAATGCCAACACCCTCTCCCAGTTTGGTGGAAACCTTAATTACAGAGGCAATAATTTTTCGCTGGGTTTTACGGTTGTGAACTCGAGCCTGGCAAAAGAGCTACAGCCTGGCAACCAACTCTATCAAAAATTCCGTTTTAGTGGAAGCGAACTGACCAACTACTCCATGGACTTCAATTATATTTTTAAAAGCATAAATCTGTTTGGGGAGCTTGCCGCAGATGACCAAACAAACCTTGCCGGAACTGTTGGTTTTCAAAGCAACCCTACGGATGGATTATACCTCACATTGCTTTACCGAAACCTCAGCAAGGAATATCAAGCCATATATAATGCGCCTTTTGGCGAAAGCGGAAACTATGGCGAACACGGTACTTACATAGGCTTACAATGGCAAATTAGCCAGAAGCTTTTACTCAAATCTTATGTAGATGTTTATCAATTTAAATGGTTGCGATTTGGCGTAAATGCCCCTTCCAATGGTCGTGACTATATGGCTCAGCTGGAAACTTACTTTTCAAGATTTTTCACAGCCTATTTGCGTTTGAGGCATGAGGTACAACAAACTACAGCAAATAATGAAACGGGCATAAGTCAATTGACCAACCGCAGCCGCTCTACCTTTCGTGTTCACACCGCCTATTCCATTTCGGCTCAACTAAAAATGGCTTCGCGTCTGGAGTATTCCTTTTATGATGAAGATGCTTCAGAAACCGGATATATGCTTTTTCAAGATGTAAAATATAGCTTCATGAAAATACCCCTGCAACTTACAGCGAGGTACATCCTCATTGACACCGAAAGTTTTAATACCCGCATTTATGCTTACGAAAATGACCTTACCTATGTTTTTAGCATTCCTCCCTATTATGGCCGCTCGTCCAGATTTTACCTAATGGCTAGCTATGCTATAAATCAATCTATTGATGTGCAGGCCAAGTTTGCCAATTCTTACTTTTATGACCGAGATGAAATAAGCAGTGGCCTTAATACCATCGAAGGAAATAAGCTTACAGAAATGCGCATGCAGATAAGGTTTAAGTTTTAAAACTTTCACGCTGATTACGCAGACTCTCACTGAAGTATGGCGTAGTCCGTTCTACGCTTATCCGCGAAATTTGCGTGACAGGGAAATTGTTACCGGTAAACCCTGAACAAAAAGTGGTGTCTATCCTTATTGTTGGATATTATTTTACCTTCGAAATCCAAAAAAAGACATGGGAAAATTTTTAAAGTGGACATTGATAAGCCTTGTATTAGTTGCTGGCGTGCTGGTTATAGCTTTCAACATATTGAAAAGCAACACTAAAAAGCACAGTCCTGAGCAGGTGGTAGAGTTCAAGCAAAACGACCTGGAACTTTCTGTTTTTTACAATCGTCCCTATAAAAATGAGCGCGAAATTTTTGGATCCCTGGTTCCTTACGGTGAAGTATGGCGAACCGGAGCCAATGAGCCTACCACATTTACTACAAACAAAAGTATATCGATAGATGGGCAAAAGTTGCCGGCCGGCACCTACACACTGTGGACCATCCCCAACTCTGATAAATGGAAAGTAATTTGGAATAGCAAAGATTACGGCTGGGGCATCAGTGCTTTTAACCAAAAAGCCAGCCGCAAAGCTGAGTATGACGTACTTACCGCTGATGAACCTGTAAAACCGACTGCTAAAACCGTGGAGCAGTTTACCATTTCCTTCAAAAAAGGGTCTCCTATTTTGTTTGTTTTAGAGTGGGATGATACTAGGATTGAGGTGCCGATTGAGGAGTAAGTTCTTCTTAAATTAAAATGCCGTGCCTATGGCACTTTAATTTTTCTCATCTTAATTTTCTACCAATCTTTTGTGCCGCTAGCACTAACTACAAAAACCACAATGGTGGTTTAAAAACAAGTCCCAGAAAGCCCCATGGGGGCGAAACTTTGGTAGAAAGACATATTTCATAATTAAGCAAAGTCCCATGGGGACGACACAAACTTTAAATCTCGTAAACCTCAAACCCCACACTCTCCAAATCCTCCCAAAAAGACTGGTAACTCTTAGCTACTACTTCAGGATTATTGATAGTGATTGGTGCCATTAGAGCCAACGGGGCAAAAGCCATCGCCATGCG
>JAUHWX010000054.1 GCA_030427285.1 Bacteroidia bacterium | reverse complement strand
CATAAAAGTCTCTTTGCTAATCACCTTTAGCTCCGTTTTGCGAAGTGCTTGAATATAAAAAGGGGAGGGCTTTTCCGTAATGTGTGAATCCAAGGCGGCAATAAAATTTCCTTCATAACCAAAGCGAATGGTGTGTTCTTCAAATTCATCTTCAATAAACACTCGCAAGCACCCCGATTTTACATAATACAAATAGGTGTCTGTACTTCCTTTTACTTTCAGGTATTCATTCCGCTTTAGCGAAAGCTCACCCTTCCAGGCGTCAGGTGTTTGATCTATTATTTGGTAAAGTTGGGAGAGGAGATCCATTTGTTAGTGGAAAAGTTGATTTGTGAATTGGTTAATTAGTTAAAAGGGGCGGGGTTTTGCAAAAGATGTATAGTTGGTCACTAGCTATTCTATCATGAAAGGAATGGTTTCAATGATGCCTGACTTTAATTCAACTTGCAGAAAGTAACCACCCGTAGGGAGGTTTGAGACATCTATTTGGTTGGACTCAAGAGTATCTATTTGTTTCATTACAGATTTACCCACCGAACTGATTATCACTATTGATTTGATGTCTATTTCCGAAGAAGCATTAATGGATAAGCTTTGGCCAGCGGGATTTGGGTAGATGCTGATTTTATTTTGAGCATACTTCAGATTTTTCTCTATGCTCAAAAAAATGTCGTTTTTGGAAAGAAAAACTGAATCTACGGGTATTGGTGCTGTATTTATGTTACAAAACTGATCTACGGTATTGGTATCATAAAATGATCTTAGCAGTAAATTGTATTGTGCAGGAAGGTTGCTTGGCGATATGGGAATAATAGTGTCAAAAAAAGTGATAGACGCAGGACCCGCACAATAGGTAAAGTAAAGGTCAACTACCGCAGTATCGTTATTTGAGTATTGATCAATTCGGGTAATAACACGACTGCCGTTGAGTCTCATTATTTTGACATTTAATTCCTCAGGATGTGTACTGACGTCCAAATAGACGGTGTCAATTTTTTGGGCTGTTGCAGACCATGGGAGGCTATGGATTATAAAGACGAGAATGATTGATCTTAACATTGTTATAGAAGTTGAAGTTTGCCTAAAAATACAAAACCCCGCCACGAATACTCGCAACGGGGTTTGCATATTTATAAAGTGTAGCTGTCTAAATACTCAGTGCTAACTACTCAATACTCAAAAGACTACTTCTTGTCTTCGTCTACTTCTTCGTACTCCACATCGGTTACATCATCGGCAGAAGCTCCGCCTTCGGCACCTTGTGCTGCACCATCATTAGGCTGGCCTTCGGCTCCACCTTCTTGTTGTGCTTTGTACATTTCTTCAGAAGCATTTTTCCAAGCCTCGTTAATTTTCTCCATTGCAGCGTCAATTGCAGCAATGTCCTGGCTTTGGTGAGCAGTTTTAAGCTCAGTCAAAGCGCTTTCAATAGGCTCTTTTTTATCAGCAGAAAGCTTGTCGCCAAACTCCTTAAGTTGCTTCTCAGTTTGGAAAACCATTCCGTCAGCAGCATTTAGCTTATCTACTTTCTCTTTTGCAGCATTGTCAGCGTCAGCATTTGCTTCAGCTTCTTGCTTCATTTTTTCGATTTCTTCCTGGCTCAAGCCTGAAGAAGCTTCGATACGGATGCTCTGCTCTTTACCGGTAGCTTTATCCTTAGCAGCTACATGCAAGATACCGTTAGCATCAATATCAAATGTTACTTCAATTTGAGGTACACCTCTTGGTGCTGGAGGAATATCTGCCAAGTGGAATCTTCCAATTGTCTTGTTATCCTTAGCCATTGGGCGCTCACCTTGTAGAACATGAATTTCTACAGAAGGCTGATTGTCGCTGGCAGTAGAGAATGTCTCTGACTTTTTGGTAGGGATAGTTGTGTTTGCTTCGATCAATTTAGTCAATACACCCCCCATGGTTTCGATACCTAGAGATAGTGGAGTAACATCAAGAAGCAATACATCTTTTACATCACCAGCCAAAACACCACCTTGAATAGCAGCACCTAAAGCTACCACTTCATCAGGGTTTACACCTTTTGAAGGCTCTTTTCCAAAGAAGTTTTTTACAGCATCCTGTACAGCAGGAATACGAGTACTACCACCTACCAGAATTACCTGGTCAATGTCAGACTTAGAAAGTCCAGCTTGCTTAAGGGCATTTTCGCAAGGAGCGATAGTTCTCTTTACAAGGCCATCTACCAATTGCTCAAACTTGCTACGGCTTAGCGTCCGCACTAAGTGCTTAGGGCCACTAGCTGTAGCTGTAATGTATGGCAAGTTGATTTCAGTAGAGTTTGACGATGAAAGCTCAATCTTAGCTTTCTCAGCAGCTTCCTTAAGACGTTGAAGTGCCATTGGATCTTTTTTAAGATCCATGTCTTCTTCGCTCTTAAACTCGTCTGCCAACCAGTCAATCAGTACTTGGTCAAAGTCATCACCACCAAGATGAGTATCTCCGTCAGTTGAAAGTACTTCAAATACACCGTCTCCTAGTTCAAGGATAGATACATCATGTGTACCACCACCGCAGTCAAATACTACAACTTTTTGGTCTACACCTTTTTTATCGATACCGTAAGCCAAAGATGCGGCTGTAGGCTCGTTAATAATACGTCTTACTTTAAGACCTGCAATTTCACCAGCTTCTTTAGTAGCTTGGCGCTGAGAGTCATTAAAGTATGCAGGTACTGTGATTACCGCTTCGTCTACAGTTGTTCCCAGATAGTCTTCAGCAGTTTTCTTCATTTTTTGAAGCACCATTGCCGAAAGCTCCTGAGGAGTATACATTCTACCGTCAATATCTACACGTGGGGTGTTGTTTTCACCTTTCACAAGTTTATACGATACGCGATCTTTTTCTTTTTCAACTTCGCTAAAAGAAGAACCCATAAATCTCTTGATAGAAGAGATGGTTTTTTGTGGGTTTGTAATAGCTTGTCTTTTTGCGGGATCACCTACTTTACGTTCGCCACCTTCCACAAATGCAATGATTGATGGAGTGGTGCGTTTTCCTTCGCTGTTTGGGATTACTACTGGCTCATTACCTTCCATTACGGCTACGCAGGAGTTGGTAGTACCCAAGTCTATTCCTATGATCTTTCCCATTATTGTTTATTTAAATCTTGGTTATTCAAATTCTTGTTCACCTAATGTCAAGCATTATGCCAGTGGCATATAAATAAGAAACCCTGACAGTTTTGTCAGGGTTTCTATTATTTACGTCACACCTTTAAATATCGAAAATGTCTATCTGTCAGTTTTAATTAGAAGCACTGTTGCTGCGGACCCAGGCCTGGAATATTTTCGCAGTAGCACGTATCACCACTAGTAACTATAGCAAAGCCTTTATTACAAAGTACGTTTGACAAATAATAAGTAGTGGACATCTGAGAGCTCATAGTCACGTTGTCAATTTCAATAGAAGTTCGAGATGAAAACAAACCAGCACCATTTTCAATATCTGGAAACTCGGGCTTGCTGCCATTTACTCCTTGAGTGGGTTTATTTAGATCAATGTATTTAGCTAGGTCTTCACCACCCGCCCATATCTCTACACTAAAGTTTTTGAAAAATCTAAGTGTATTTGGTTTTAAGGGAGGTAGGGTTGATGCTAATAGGGTATAAATATCATTTGGATTTCCTTCAATGCCAAGTTTTCCGACACCATCAGCATTTGCTTGTACCCCTTCAAGTGTTGCATAGTCCATCTTTTGCACCAGATGTTCAATGTTTCCCGTAATGCGGTTTACTTCTTTGTAATAAAAGTAAACATCCACTTCATAAATTTCAGCTAGATTACTCTGATACCATTCCAATCGGCCATTAAAAAATCTAGCCTGAACTACGTTTGGATTGGGTAGTACAAATCTAAAGCCCGAATTTGATGCTTGTTGCATTCCTACAATTTCAGTTGTGGAAGAAGCCTCAGGATGATTTTTGTTAGTTTTTTTAACGACCAACTTATACGTTTTTCCTTCTTCAATAGTTTCTGTGGTTCGGTACAGACGAAATCCATCAGTAGTAAAAACACCGTCTTCAAGAGTACGCGAAGTTTTATCCTCCACCAGAGTGTAGGTGTCAAGAGGGTTTCCAAGCGATCCATCAGCTCCACGTTGATAAGCTTCCAGCAAAACCTCAATTTCGCTGTCGTCATAGTATAAAGAATCGGGTTGGTTATAAGAAGCAGAGGCAGCTGATTCACCCAGATATGCGCGTTGTACTCTAATCCAGTTAGTGTCAGCAGCAGGGTCTAATAGACCGTACACTACGGTAATGTCGCGCCATTCATCATTAATATTAAAGTCATTGTCGCAAGATGACGAAAACAAGGTGATAAGGACGAGACAAGAAAATATGGATAGATACTTCATCTTTTATATTGAGATAATCATTTATAGATAGACCATTAGTTTGAAATAGGGTGGCCTGTTAAATATTAAATTAACGGCCTTCTGCCGCAAAAGTATAATTTTGTAGCTCTAAATATATATTATGTCAGTCGCAAAGTCAGATTTTAAGAAAGTAACCACCAACTCTGTGCAGGAAATGAAGCAGAATGGTGAAAAGATATCTATGCTTACCGCTTATGATTATACCCTTGCAAAAATTATTGACAGCGCAGGTATTGATGTAATCTTAGTAGGAGATTCAGCTTCAAACGTAATGGCAGGTCATGAAACCACACTTCCGATCACTTTGGATGAAATGATATATCATGCCAGTTCGGTAGTGCGCGCTGTAGAAAGGGCGCTTGTAGTGGTAGACCTCCCATTTGGTAGTTATCAGGGAAACTCAAAAACCGCACTAAATTCTTCTATTAAAATAATGAAGGAGAGTGGAGCGCACGCAGTAAAGCTGGAAGGAGGGGTAGAAGTTCTTACCTCTGTAAAAAGAATTCTTACTGCGGGAATCCCAGTAATGGGTCATTTAGGATTGACTCCTCAGTCTATCTACAAATTTGGTACTTACACAGTGCGAGCAAAAGAAGAAGAGGAGGCGGAGAAGCTTATTGCCGATGCAAAAAGGCTGGAGGAAGCTGGATGTTTTGCGCTGGTTTTAGAAAAAATTCCGGCAAAGCTTGCTGGCCAAGTAGCCAAAGCAATTTCCATTCCCGTAATAGGTATTGGAGCGGGAGGCGATGTGGATGGGCAGGTATTGGTGCTTCACGATATGTTGGGAATGACGCATGAATTTCACCCTAGGTTTTTACGTAGGTATTTAAATCTTTATGAAGACATAAATGGTGCTGTACAAAGTTATATTTCAGATGTAAAATCAGCCGATTTCCCAAACGAAAAAGAACAATACTAACAGTTTGGACAAGCCAGTATCAAAAAGAATCCTCTTTGAGGATAATCACCTAATAGTGGTAAATAAGCTCCCGGGCGAATTAGTGCAGGGCGATTTTACGGGAGATAAGCCCTTGGTGGAAAAAGTGAGGGAGTATATTAAAGAGAAATACAATAAGCCAGGCAATGTTTTTACAGGATTGGTGCACAGGCTTGATAGGCCTACCTCAGGAATTGTAGTTTTTGCAAAAACTTCAAAAGCACTGGCAAGAATGAATGCAATATTCGAAAAACGAGAGGTAGAGAAAATATATTGGGCAATTGTAAAAGGTTTACCACCGAAAGAATCAGATCACCTAGAGCATTTTTTGAAAAAAAATGAGAAAAAAAATAAATCTGAATTTTTTTTAAACCAATAAACGGTGGAAAAAGAGCGGCTCTAAATTATCAAGTGGTTAAAAAATTGGACCAATACAGTGTTTTGGAAATCAGTTTAGAAACAGGTAGACATCATCAAATTAGAGTCCAACTTTCTGCAATAGGGTGTCCGATAAAAGGAGACTTAAAGTACGGGTTTTCAAGGAGTAATAAAGACGCGAGTGTGTGTTTGCATGCTAAAAAAGTTATATTTGATCATCCTGTTTCAGGTGAGTCTTTAACTTTTGAAGCCCCATTGCCGACAGGAGAAAACATTTGGAAATTTGTTTGAAAACTCTAACTCGTACTTGCCATGTTTATACTCAAATTCTTTTTAGAAGTTAGTCTTCTTGTTGGTCTGTTTTTTATTTTCAGGAGGTTTATTTTTAAATCGATGCATCAATCCAAAAGTGAAGGGCAGGTACCTGTAAGCACCCTCAATAGAGTAGTATATTCCTCTATATTCCTCCTGTCAGGGTTTGTGTTTTCATTTATCACATTTTGGTCAGTTTATATCGCATTCAATATTTTTCACAGTTTTGGTCATTATAGTGGGGTGTTGGTAGCTAAGCAAATTGGTCTATTTGCGCCATCATTGATTATTGGTTTTTACATCAGTACCCAATCATCAAAGGCTGTGTATGCACATTATTTTGGTTTGAAAGCTTTGCGCCAGCTGCCGGAATTTGCTTCTGATAGTATCGCAAGAGGAGCTCGTTTTTCAAGAGTATTTTCTGCAATGACTTTAATTCCAGCAATCTTCTTGCTTGCACTACAGTTCAATGTTTACCTTAAAATTGAAGGAGATAAAATATACTCCAGACAAATATTACAGGAAGAAAAGGTATATGCTTTGGGTGATGTGGTGAGGGTAGCAGCCGGTAATGAAAGTGAATTTTCGCTGCAAATGAGTAATGGTGAGGTAATAGCAGTGACGGCTTACAGTGGAAATGTAAATGCTTTTTTGGATCACTTGGACTGGTAAAAAATTAGAGGCTACCTTTTCAGGCAGCCTCCAATCAACTTTACCAATCACCTAACTTAAATCCTATGAAAAAATGCTTTTACGAAATACTTATGCTACGTGCTGGCAATGGTTTCGCTTCCTCTTTTTTAGGTAATTCCAAGCTTAGCACTCCATTGTTGTAAGATGCTTTTATATCATCTTGATTGATTTTATCTTCTGTAAGGCGAAAAGACCTTCTAAAACTGTGCTTCGAAAATTCCCTGCGCGTATAGTTTTCACCCTTTTCTTCACTCTCGTTTTCTATCTCCGCAGAAATGGTGAGTAAATCTTGGTCAACCTCAATTTTAAAGTCCTCCTTATTGAAACCAGGCACTGCCAGGTCGAGGGTAAATCCATCAGCATCTTCAGCAATATTTACCGCAGGTAGCGCATTTCGATTGGAGTTAGGCCAATTTAAAAATTCATCACTCAACAAGCTTCCAAACAAAGGGTTCATGCTTGGGTTCATCTCTTCTCTTTTTATAAGTTTCATAGTATTTTATTTTAATGGTTTATTTGTGGAGCATTATTCAAATCAAATACCAAAACCGTAATCCTTAAATTCTCTGCAAGTAAAATAGACACACTGTCAGTTTTTTTTAAAAAATAAGGTGACACAATGTCTTTTTCAGTTGGTCTATTTGTAATTTTGCCAAACCTTAAAAATATAAAGTTGATTATGAAAAAAATTGCTTCTGTTCTTATCATGTTGATACTATCAGCCTGTAATACAGTGCCCCTCACCGGAAGAAAACAGCTCAACCTGATTTCCAGCAATCAAATGCAATCCTTGAGCAGTTCTCAATATGGCGAGGTACTCCAAAAGTCTAAAGTGGTGACCAATACCCCGGAAAGTAGAATGGTGAAAGAAGTAGGGCAGAGAATAAAAAATGCCGTGGAAGCATACCTCCGCGAAAATAATATGAGCGACTTGCTAGACGGTTATCAATGGGAATTTAATCTTATAGAAAGTGATGAGCTTAATGCCTGGTGTATGCCTGGCGGTAAAGTTGCATTTTACACAGGAATAATGCCGGTGTGCAAAAATGAGCAGGGAGTGGCTGTAGTAATGGGGCATGAAGTGGCGCATGCCATAGCCCGACACGGTAATGAGCGCATGAGCCAAAATATGGTGCAACAATATGGTGGAGTGGCCCTCAGTACCGTTTTGGCCAATGAGCCTGCCCAGGCCAAAGCTCTTTATATGCAGGCTTATGGGATTGGTAGCCAGTATGCGGTGATGCTTCCCTTTAGCCGCAAGCACGAGAGTGAGGCCGATCATTTGGGCTTAATCTTTATGGCTATGGCCGGTTACAACCCACAAGCGGCACCTGAGTTTTGGCAGCGGATGGACGCTATGAGCGGTGGAGCTCAGCCTGCTGAATTTTTGTCTACACACCCAAGCCATAGCACGCGTATCAGTAATCTTAATAAATGGATGAAAGAGGCCATGAGCTATTATTCCAAATCCAAAAATCCATAATTACCTTTTTCAAACTCTGAGACATTGAAAACTAAAGACTTTTCTAAAATATACTTGTCCATACTCTTATTACACTTGGTAGTAATATATAAACCGGACAGCACTGAATTGTATTACCTGAGTAAACCTTTACTACTTTTTAGCCTTACCGCTTTCTTTATTCACATAAATGGATTTGCCACCACCTTCACAAAACAAATTGTGGCTGCTCTAGTACTTTCTCTTTTGGGGGATGTGTTGCTTATGCGTGAGGGTGAATTTTTCTTTTTGGGTGGAATGGGGGCATTTTTATTAGCGCACGTGTTTTATCTCCTATTTTATTTTGGTCAAAGGCTTAAAATGAGTCTTGTCGCGATTTTGGGAGGGCTGGTTATTGCTGGAGCAGGTTTATGGATTCTTTATTCTTATATCAATACACCGCCTGAATTGGAGCCCTATTTATATGTGTACGCTATTGTTTTGGGCTTGCACTTCACTGTGAGCATGTTATTTGCTTTCGCTAATAAAGGTCTTCAGTGGCTCAGTGCCCTGGGTGCTTTCTTGTTCTTAATCTCAGATTTGATTTTGGCCTACAATAAGTTCAATGAAGCCTCGGTATACTTGAGTATAGCTGTAATGCTTACGTATGGATTGGCTCAATACCTTATAGTCTTATCAATAAACGATTATCTCCAAAAAGAGGAATAAAACTAATAGACTTGAAGAAGCTCTATGTCAAAAATCAACACTGAGTTGGCGGGTATTCCCGAAGTAGATTGATCACCATAGCCAAGTTTTGAAGGTATTATAAGCTTCCCTTTTCCGCCTTCTTTAAAAAGTGGGATTCCCTCGGTCCAGCCCTCTATTACTTGTGTGAGTTTAAATTTGATTCCTGCAGCAGAGCTTTGGTCAAACACTTTTCCATCGGTAAGATAGCCCTTGTAAGCCACCTTTACATAGCTGTTCGACTCCGGGTGTCGGCCAGTGCCTTCTTCTTCAATTGCATAATATAAACCCGATCCGGTAGCCTTGGCGTCAAGATTGTTGTCGGCTATATATTTGGTGATAATCTCTTGGTCGGTTTTATCCTGATCTTCTTTTTTGCAAGAAAAAAGAACTAAGGCTAAAAATAAAAGGGCAAATAGCTTTTTCATAATTCTGCTTTACATAGGATCCACATCGTATATGACCTGGATTTTTTTATCTGGATTTTTACTCAAAAAAACATTGATCGTCTCCAGTAAACTTTCCTTGGCTTTGTTTAAGGAAATCGTGCGTTCAAATTTCAGGATAATTTCCATCTGATAAAAATTGCGCAAACGTGCAACTAGTGGAAACTCCGGGCCGAGAATCCTTTCACCAAAAACACCTCGCAATTCCTTGCCCAGTGCGGTTGCAGAGTTGGATAGGTGTTGTTTGTCGCGATGTTTAAGCGTAAGCTTCACCATTCTAAAGTAAGGCGGGTACTTAAAGTTTTTACGCTCATATCGCTCATCCTCATACATTTTATCATAATCATTGTCCATCACCTTGCGGATAATATTGTGATAGGGATCGGCCGTTTGGATGAGTACTTTTCCCCGTTGGTTTTTTCTTCCTGCCCTACCAGCCACCTGCGCCATTAGCTGAAAAGCACGCTCATGACTTCTAAAATCTGGAAAGTTGAGCAGGGTGTCTGCATTGAGGATTCCTACCAAAGCTACATTTTCAAAATCAAGTCCTTTGGTTACCATTTGAGTCCCAATGAGGATGTCAATTTCGCCATCTTCAAATTCAGTGATTAGGTTGAGGTAGGCGTTTTTTTTGCGTGTCGTATCCAAGTCCATCCGCTTGATGTTAGCCTCGGGGATCATCAACTTTAGGTCGTCTTCCAATTTTTCGGTACCAAAACCCAGTGCCTTTACTTCATAGCTTCCACAAGCCGGGCAGCGTGAGGGCACTTGGCGTGAATAGCCGCAGTAGTGGCAGCGCAGCAAGTCTATATGTTTGTGGTAGGTAAGGCTGATGTCGCAATTTTTGCACTGGTTTACATGCGCACAATTTTGGCATTGTATCATGGTGCTAAATCCGCGCCTGTTTTGAAAAAGGATAACCTGTTTTTTATTGGCAAGCGTTGCCTTTATTTCTTCCACCAGCTCATGGCTAAAGTGCCCGTGCATCTCCTTTTTATTGCGCGCACGCTTCAGGTCCACACATTGTATTTCGGGCATCGGCAAATCTGCATGGCGCTTGCTCATGGTGGCCAATCCAAATTTCCCCGCAAGCGCATTGGTATAGGCTTCAATACTTGGTGTGGCGGAGCCGAGCAATACTTTGGCCTTGCTCATACTTGCCAGCAAAATGGCTGTGTCGCGAGCGTGGTAACGCGGTGCTGGGTCAAACTGCTTAAAACTCGTTTCGTGCTCTTCATCCACTATCACAAAACCGAGGTTTTGAAAAGGTAGAAAGAGGCTGCTTCTAGCGCCAATCACCAAATAGGGCGTTTCTGGATTTTCAACCAGCTTCAGCCAGGTTTCTACACGTTCCCTATCGCTAAAGCGCGAATGGAAAACCAAAACCTGTTCACCAAAATACCTTCGCATGCGTGTGATGAGCTGCGTGGTAAGAGCAATTTCAGGAACTAAATAAAGAACCTGCTTTTGCTGGTCGAGCATTTCTTTGATAAAACGAACATATATTTCGGTTTTGCCAGAAGAGGTAACTCCATGAAGAAGACAAACCTCTTTATCTTCAAAATGCTGTTTTATTGCGGCATGAGCTTTTTGCTGATGTTCGTTCAGTTTATAAAAATCATGAGTAGTTCCGTTTTTGGACTCTTCATCAGGCTGGTCGTAATAAATTTCAAAAATGCCTTTTTCGGCTAGTCCCTTTAATGAAGAATCTGAAGAATTAGAAGCTTTCAGCAGTTTGCTGGCGACTATTGGTTTGGGGGCGTCATTATCTTCTCTGGAGGCTTCACCCATTAGTTTAAAATAGGCGAGAAGCACATCTTTTTGCTTAGGGGCACGACTCAGTTCTTCGAATAGTTCGCTCAAACCTGTGCCCGAATATTTATCAGCTAAACGCACCAAACGCTTTTGTACTGGGCGGTAGCCGTTTTTTAGTTCCTCTTCAAGTACAATATATCTTTTGCCTAGAAGGCCATGGATGAGCTTAAGCGGATTTTTAAAACCTGTAATGTCGCCAATCTCTTTTATGCTCAGGGCATCTTGCGTGGCGAGGGCTTCCACAATCAAAAACTCATTGTCCGACAGCTCTTCGTCCACAATTTTTTTCAAGTGATTGCGAAGCACCACCGTTTCACTTTCCAGCTTAAGGCCAGAGGGTAGGGCAGCAGTCATGATCTCACCCATGGTGCAGAGGTAGTAGTCTGCCATCCATTGCCACAGCTTTAATTGTAGCGGGCCAACGATGGGGTTTTTATCTTCAACCTCAATTATATCTTTTGGCTCAAAATCTTTTGGTGCATTATCGTGAACCGAATAAATCAAAGCTGTGTACAGTTTTCGCTTACCAAACTGTACAATCACCCGCTTACCAGGCGCCACCTCTTCGGCAATATCGAAGGGAATTCGATAGGTGTAGTTTTGGGGTAAAGCTAATGGAAGGATTACTTCTGCGTACTGTGGCATAGGGTGCAAATGTAATTACAATGACGACAAAGTTCAGTTGATGTGCAATGCTATATTTGCCCTATGAAAAAGATTTACCATTTAGCAACTTGCTCCACCTGTATTCGTATTATCAAAGAAATCAATCCTAGTGAGGAGGTGGTTTTGCAGGATATTAAAACTGAGAAAATTACCGAAGCCCAAATTGATGAAATGGCAAAAATGGCCGGTTCGTACGAAGCTCTTTTTAGCCGTAGAGCTATGAAATACAAAAGCATGGGGCTAAAAGATAGAAAGCTTTCGGAGCAAGATTATCGTCAATTGATTTTGGATGAATACACTTTTCTAAAACGTCCGGTAATGATTGCTGGCGACAAAATTTTTGTGGGAAACGCCAAGAAAGAGGTGGAGGCTGCGAAGGAGGTTTTTTGAGAAGAGTAGGGAGTAGGGAGTATTAAGTAGGGAGTTTTTATGCCCTGCTGCCCTCATGTAAAAGATACTTATAAATCATTATTCCCGAAACGAGTATTGTGCCTAAGAAGTAGGAGAGTCCTACAAAAAGAAGCTGTTTTGCTTCAGCGTTAAAACTTGGAAACTCCCTGAATTCAGAAAATAGCGCTAAAAGCATGTACAGGCAGGTAAGTATCAAAATGCCTGGAATAAGCAATCCTACAACTCTGTTTTTGAAAATAATTTGGAGAACTAAAATGAGGAGGAGGGTTATTGCAATATAATTAACTCCCCAACCAGCCGAACCCCAATAAAAAATTACCGCAGCTATTAACAAATATTCAGGAATTTGTAGGGCTATTTGTTTGAGTTTACTCATTTAGTTTAAACTGATTTCAATTTACTAAACGTGAAGAGAAAAGGAATAGTATGGGTTAGATAAGTGCAGTGAGGTCAAGTGTTTTCATCACTTTTCTTTCGATACGTTTTCTGAAGAATAGAGAGGTTATAATGGATGCGAGAACTACTATCGATAAAATGGCTGTTAACTTCCAACTGTAAAATGAAGCATCAGAGTAGTCAATAAAGAATAGGGTAGCGACTAGAGCAAATACCACCAAGTAGGTGGTTATGGTTCCAAGTGGATTGGGAAAAACAAGTCCCTCAACTATAATACTGTCGCCTTCCTTGATTGTAGTCCCTGAAAAATAAGCATTGGCATTTCCCATATAAAAAAAGCTTCTTGTTCCAATTCCAAAATTCCATTTTTCCCAGATATCAAATTGATTGTCATTGATCACTTTACACCTTAAATCATTTTGGAGATCAAAATATCGGGCATTAGCAATTTTGACTAAATCTTTGTCGAGATTCCTTTGTGTGTATGGATAGGAGTAAAAATTGTGTTTTACAAAGAGGAGAGATCTTATAACTTTTTTCATTTTAAATATCAGAAGTCGATACTTCTCTACTCCTCAACCTGCTTCTTCGCCTTCCTACTTCCTTCATACAAATCATAACGCACCAACCAGCTTTCAAGGCTTCCGTTTATCATTGGTATTTTTTGTGAGGGGCGTAAGCCTACATGTTTCAGTCCTTCGCGGCTCGAGGTAATCATCCATGCGGTATATCCTGCAAAGTCGCGCTTTAAGGTGTCGCCAATGCCACGATATAGTTCGGGGATATCAGCTTCTATTTTTACACCATAGGGAGGGTTGAAAACCAACATGCCCGGGCGTTTGAGTTCGCGACTGCTTCTAAAGTTCATAAAGTCGGCCTTCTCCAACTTTACCTGTTCTGTCATCAAAGCACTTTTTACGTTGCTTCTAGCCTTTAACAAAACGCGAGGGTCTTTGTCAAAACCGTAAATGCCGTAATAGAAATTCTTTTCCTTTTCCAAAGCTTTATTGAAAAGGAGGTCGTAAAGTTCTTCGTCAAAATTGTTCCAGTTTTTGAAAGCAAAGTCCTTGCGGAAAACGCCCGGAGGAATATTGTGAGCAATCATGGCGCCTTCAATAAGGAAGGTGCCCGAGCCACACATTGGGTCAATCAGGCTACCCAAACCATCCCAACCAGCAAGCTTTAAAATACCAGCGGCAAGTACTTCATTAATTGGGGCTACATCAGCTTCGGTACGGTATCCACGCTTGTGTAGCGAGTTTCCGGAGCTATCCATAGAAACGATTACGTTTTCATTATAAATGTAAACGTCAATGCGGATATCAGGGTTTTTGGTGTCCACCGAAGGGCGGCTGCCTGTTTTTTCGCGAAAGCGATCAACAATGGCATCTTTCACCTTTTGCGACATGTATAAGGTGTGGTTGTATTGCTGGGCATAAATTGTGGTATCTACCACAATTGTTCTGTTTTTGTCAAACAGTTCTTCCCAGGCAATGTCTTTTACCTTTTTGTAAATCTCATCTTCATTTCGAGCTTTAAACTCCTTGATGGGAACCAAAATACGAAGGGCAGTGCGCAGCCAAAGGTTGGCCTTGTACATAAAGCCAATATCACCTCTAAAGGTGGCTCCACGCTTTACCGGATCTACATCCATAGCACCTAGTTGGCGCAATTCTTTTACCAATACTTCTTCCAGGCCTTGCATGGTTTTGGCCATCATCCTGAAGTTCTTATTTTCTGTCAAGTCGCTCGGTTTGAATTTCTACTTTATCGTTTGGCTCAGCCACGGCTTCGCTAAATATTACTTCTGTTTCTACAGTGTCATCTTGTTCAATTTCTACACCTACCGTGTCAATCCATACAGCTTCATTTCGTGAAAGCTGAACACGATATTCCATAGCTTCAATTGGCTGAGGGGTGGTAAGCATAAGTCTAACGCCATACACTTCTTTATTGCCAAGTTTGGTTTTAAAAACTTCTTCAGATACTATGTGTTTGTCTGAAACCTTTTCAGAATTATCAAGAGAACAGGCGGCAAGCATCCCTGCCGAAATCACGAACAACCAATGCTTCATTTGTAAAACAGATTTATATGAAGGGCCAAAGGTAGAAATTAAGTGGTTGGTAATTTTGGGTGATTTTTTGTCCTCCTCCGTCCTACGGACACCTCCTCCAGAGGAGGATAGCCTCACTATAAAATTTCGAGAATGGTATTTTGTACGGTGTCCCCCGACTGGCGGGGGTACCTGAAAGACGAGGGTGGTCTCAACGGAACTCACTATATGGTAGGAAAACAAAGATTACTTGTTCACCAAATCCCTGTCATTATAAACATTGTATTGAATGAGTCAATCTAAATTTTCATATTGCCGGAAATTTGAATCAACAGATTAGAAAATCGATTATGTTGATTTCGTGAACTACATAACACGCATGGCAAACCTCACAATACTCGACTGGATAGTTGTAATCTTCTTTCTCACCTTATTCATTTTTATAGGTATCCGCTTTCGCGGAAAAGCGGGTTCGTCTCTTACTGACTTCTTTCTGGGTGGAAGAAACATGCCCTGGTATCTTGCTGGGGTAAGTATGGTGGCTACCACCTTTGCGGCTGATACACCTCTTTGGGTAACCGAAAAAATTGCTCAGCACGGTATCTCAGGAAACTGGCTTTGGTGGAACATGCTAATTGGAGGAATGCTCACCACCTTCTTTTTTGCACGAATGTGGCGAAGGGCTAATATCCTTACCGAACTTGAACTTTTAGAACTTAGATATAGCGGTCACATTGCGCGGTTGCTACGCGGTGTAAAGGCTGTTTATCTTGGGCTATTCCTCAATGTGGTAATTATCGCCTGGGTAAATGCCGCTTTGATTTCTATCATTGAAGTGTTTTTTGAAGTGCCCTACGAAACTGCTTTTTGGGTAGTCACCTGCGTTATGTTTTTGGTGCTTATTTACAGTTCCATTGCAGGCCTTTTGGGAATTGCCATTACCGATTTTGCCCAGTTTATTATTGCTATGACGGGCTGTATTATCCTTGCGGTAATAGTTTTGAACGCACCGGAAGTGGGAGGGGTAGAAGGATTGAAAGCAAAACTACCAGCTTGGCGATTGAGCTTTTTCCCAAAAATTGATGGAGCCGGAGATGCCGTTATCGGAACATTCTCACTGACCACGGGAGCCTTTTTGTCCTACATATTTTTACAATGGTGGGCCAGCTGGTATCCAGGAGCTGAGCCCGGTGGTGGCGGTTATATTTCTCAACGTATGATGGGGGCTAAAGATGAAAAGAATGCCGTTTATTCTAGCCTGTTTTTTCAAATTGCACATTACGCCCTGCGCCCATGGCCATGGATTATTGTGGGCCTTTGTGCCTTGGTTCTTTACCCAGACTTACCTGTAGAGGAATCCCGAAAAGGCTTCATTATGGTAATGCGCGATTACCTGCCTGACGGTATCAAAGGACTTTTGTTTGTTGGCTTTTTATCTGCCTATATGAGTACTATTTCTACTCAGCTCAATTGGGGTTCGAGCTACCTTACCAACGATTTGTACAAGCGTTTTATTAAGAAGGAAGACCAGTTTGAAAACGAAGAAAAGGCGCAAAAACACTATGTATTTGCCGGAAGGCTCATCACTATTTTTGTGATGTTGGTAGGTTTGGGCGTTACCACGCAAATCACCACTATAGACAGTGCTGCACAGTTTCTTATAGCAAGTGGTGCCGGATTGGGAATGGTGCTTATTCTGCGCTGGTACTGGTGGCGCATCAATGCCTGGAGCGAGCTGGTAGCTACTATTGCACCGTTTATCGGGCTGGCTTTCGCCAAATATGTACTGCCAAGTTATGTGCCTGATACGTTCTATACCAACAATGGAGATTTCATATTTACCGTTCTTTTCACCACAGTATCATGGTTGACAGCAACTTTTCTCACTTCCCCTACGGATGGAGAAACCTTAAAACGTTTTTACGATCGTGTGCAGCCGGGTGGTTTTTGGAGGTATTACAGAGGTGATGAAAACAACAATCGATTGACACCCTATCTCTTTGTCTCCTGGCTTTCAGGCGTGCTCATGGTTTATTCTATACTCTTCTTTATGGGCTATTTCATTTTCGAAGAATGGACTTTATTCTACACGTGGTTGGCCTTGGCTATTATTGGCTTTG
>JAUHWX010000278.1 GCA_030427285.1 Bacteroidia bacterium | reverse complement strand
TTTGAAGTTCTTGGCCCTGACCTGGAAGCGTTTTATAAAAAGCCCCTAAACCGATTGATAGATTGGAACACCCAAATCCTAAATCTCATACTGGATTGGCTTCAAATTTCACCGAAAATCACATTCAGCAAAAGCTGGCAAACTGAAGTACAGAAAGACTTTAGGGAAGCTTTTCACCCCAAAAGAAAAGATGATAATATCTTTGCTCCTTACCCTCAGGTTTTTAGTGATGAACATGGATTTATCGAAAACCTTTCGGTGCTGGATTTATTATTTAACGAAGGCCCGGCCGCCTTTGACTACTTGAAAGCTTGAATTTGTATTTTCGCCATACTCTAAGCAGATCTATGAAAAAATCGTTCGCCTTTTTGCTCCTCGCACTACTCACTTTTACCACTCAGGCACAATTGGATTGTAGCCGACAATTAGACTGCCGCATAATTGCACCATCAGGGATGCGATTGCGCGCAACGCCTTCGCTTAAAGCAAAAGTAGTTACCAGCGTGCCTTATGACAGCATGGTAGTAGCTTGCCAGGAAACCTTTGGCGAGATGACCTATGAGGAGATGACAGGCTTTTGGCGAAAAGTGGAATTCCACGGGAAATCAGGATTTATGTTTGACGGCTTTTTGGAAATAATAGCTGTAAGAAACCCTACCTGGAACACTGGACCAGACACCACAGTAGTAGAGCCTGAGCCCGAAGAAAAGCCTTTGGCTAATACTACAAAAGCAACCAAATACAGCTTAATGACCGAAACCTACAATTACTGTGGTGATGCTTCTAAAATCGATGCTGGCCTGATTTGGTACGGCTTTTACCCTCCTGATGCAAGCAAGGGGCAAAACTACGTGAGCGTAAAAGAGGTGGAAGTAAATGTGGTGCTCAGCAAAACCAAGGTGGGCAAAGGTTTGGAGTTTGACGTAGAAACAAATGATGAAAACCGCAGCATCTTTTTGATAGGTTTAAATAGAAAGCTTGAAGCTGAAGGAATGCACATAAAAGATAATAGCGAACAGTTGAGATATGGCGGTCGTAAAGTTTTCCCCGGACAAGAATTAGTGCTTGGTCAAAACGAAAAACCCATCACCCTTTCGGCTACCGGAAATGTAGAAAGCAGTGGCCCCTGCCCTGAATTGACCAACTACAAGCTTAGCCTTAAAGGCGAAAAATACTTCTTGCCAGTAGAGCAAAACATTACAGAAGAACTAGTACACAACGGACAATGCGGAATGCCTGAAATATACTGGTATGGCGACTTTACAGGAGATGGCGTTCCGGAAATCATCTTTGTTTCTGTGTATAAAGAGAAAAATCATTTTACCCTTTTCATCAGCGATCCTCATAAGGATAATATGCTGGTGCGTAAAGAAGCGGAATGGGTGATTGATAAATGTTATTGAAGAGGTTAAATGTTGAAAGCTATAGGTTATATGTTTGGTGTACGGAAACGGCACGCTTTACTCTTAGTCCCTTTAACTTTTAACCTATAACCTACAACAACCTATTTATAAAACTTACAATGGCACAAGACCTGGAATTCAACAAGAACGAAGACAAACTGAAACTAATGGTTTCAGATATAAAGCAAAAACTTGAGCAAATTCACCTTGGTGGTGGCGAAAAGCGAATCGAGAAGCACAAGGCAAAAGGTAAAATGACCGCTCGTGAGCGCGTGGCTTATTTACTGGATAAAAACCGTCCGCAGATAGAGATTGGTGCTTTTGCCGGATATGATATGTATGCCGAGCATGGTGGCTGCCCCGGTGGTGGTGTAGTGGTAGTGATGGGTTATGTAAAAGGACGCATTTGCCTTGTGGTAGCCAATGATGCCACTGTAAAAGCGGGAGCCTGGTTCCCCATTACAGGAAAGAAAAACCTGCGCGCTCAGGAGATCGCCATGGAAAATAAAATTCCGATTATTTATCTAGTAGATAGCGCTGGCGTGTATTTACCAATGCAAGATGAAATCTTCCCTGACAAGGAACACTTCGGACGTATTTTCCGCAATAATGCTATTATGAGCTCGATGGGAATTACCCAGATTTCCGCCATTATGGGAAGCTGTGTAGCCGGTGGTGCCTACCTCCCTATTATGAGTGATGAAGCACTTATCGTGAATAAAACGGGAAGCATTTTCCTTGCTGGTTCGTACCTGGTAAAAGCCGCTATTGGCGAAAATATTGACAATGAAACTTTGGGTGGAGCTACTACCCATTGTGAAATTTCGGGTGTGACCGACTATAAAAGCGAGGACGACCCTGATGCTTTGAGAACCATCCAAACTATAATGGATAAGATTGGTGAACCTGTAAAGGCAGGATTTAGCCGTACCGAGCCTGCCAAGCCCGCCAAAGACGAAAAAGAAATTTACGGCCTGCTACCGGTAGACCGCACCAAGCAATATGATATGAAAGCTATCATAGAGCGTTTGGTAGACAATAGCGAATTTGAAGAATACAAAGAAGGTTACGGAAAAACTATAGTTACCGGATATGCCCGCATTGATGGCTGGGCTGTGGGTATAGTGGCCAATAACCGTGAAATGATAAAAACCAAAACTGGCGAAATGCAGTTTGGTGGTGTAATCTATTCTGACAGTGCAGACAAGGCCTCGCGTTTTATTGCCAACTGTAACCAAAAGAAAATCCCACTGGTATTTCTGCAAGATGTATCAGGATTTATGGTGGGATCTCGCAGCGAGCATGGTGGTATCATTAAAGATGGCGCCAAAATGGTGAGCACCATGGCCAACTCTGTGGTGCCTAAGTTTACCATTATTATTGGAAATAGCTATGGTGCCGGAAACTACGCCATGTGTGGAAAAGCCTATGACCCACGCCTTATTGTTGCCTGGCCTACCGCCAACCTTGCCGTAATGGGAGGCGCACAAGCCGCCAAGGTATTGCTGCAAATAGAAACCGCCAGCCTAAAAGCTAAAGGCGAAGAAATTACCCCTGAGGTAGAAAAGGAACTTTTGGACCGCATAACTGCCAGCTACGAAAAGCAAACTAAACCTGAGTACGCTGCGGCACGCCTATGGACTGATGCAATTATTGACCCTCTACAAACACGAACCTGGATTAGCATGGGTATTGAGGCGGCAAATCAGGCTCCTATTGAAAAGGCTTATAACCCTGGAGTGATACAGGCGTAGACTTCAAATAGAACTTGAAACCTGACAGGTTTAACGCAATGCTTAATGAAACCTGTCAGGTTTTAGCTTAAATTGCTAATATGAGCAAGAAAGACATAAGATGGGAACAGCGCTTTTCTAACTACAGAAAAGCCTTAGCTAAAATGGAGGAAGTAGTTTCTTCAAAAAAACTATCTGACCTTTCTGATCTTGAAAAAGAAGGCTTAATTCAGCGCTTTGAA
>JAUHWX010000277.1 GCA_030427285.1 Bacteroidia bacterium | reverse complement strand
GAGAGTAGTAGTGTGCTAGTTTGGGTAAAGTAATATTTACCGGCTTGGCGGTGGGGTATTCTGATGGGTCAAAATACATAAGGGATGTGCCGTTTCGGGCTTCTTCTTGGGTGGGCATTCTACCATTTACTGCTGGTACATTGGCCAGATCCAAAACATTTACCGGTGGAAAGCCGCCTAAATTATCCGGACAATACCATCCACCATAGGGATGAATGCTTGCATTTTTTTGTTCTACAGTTTGAATCTCGCCATCTGTTGCTTGCTCAGGTTGATTTGCTTTGTCTTGTGCACAGGCTGTTATAAATCCAAAAGAAACTATAAGCAGCGATAACATGATTTTTCCTTTTTTCATCACTTGATTTTTTTTGAGGAATGCCTTGGGCACACCGGGTTATGTTTTACTACAGTGAAGGTGCGGCAAGCTTGACAAACAATACCTTGCTTAATGTAAAACAATGCAAACGGAGTGTAAAAATTGGTAATATAGGTACGGGTTTCGAGGCTTCCTTATTTCCATTCCAACGGATATTTGGCTTCTGAGTAGCCAATTACCCAAGGCCAATAAAGTGGGGCTTTTACACCATGGTACCACAATCTCATTTTGTTGTTTTCCAGTATCCCATCTGGGGCGGTTACCTCACTGTCCCAAGAAAATTGGGGAACCACGATGGGCTCGGGGTATATTTCATAGGGTCCTAAAAATGAAGTGGACCGCGCTATTCCAATATCATTACCTGTAGAAAAGGGGATATACCAATACCCTTCTGGTGACTTTATAAGGCTTGCCTCATTCACATCAGGGTTATAAGTAATTTGGGATGGCTGGATTATAGGTTCGCTAATTTTGCTCCACATAATTCCATCGGTGGAGGTGGCACCGAGAATCCTAATTCCGGCATGCGTTCCTGTCCAGTCATTTTCTACATTCCAGCCGGCATATATCATGTAAAAGTTGCCGCCATTATACACTACTCCGGGGCTCGTCATGGCATGACGGTCATAGGTTTTTGTAGAAGAAGTATCTCTGGCAAGCAGGGGTTGATTTAGACTTTGCGGGTGGCGCACAAAATCCAATCCATTGCTGGAAATGGCCAGTCCTATTTCATAGTTTTCTACATGAGGATTATCTCCTTCTCCCTCCCGGTACCCAGAATAGAACATCCAATATTCGCTACCAACTTTTAGCACATCCACCGTTTCCAAAGTATTGTCCCATCCATTGGCTTGTCCCACCAAAGCCGCGTAGTCTTGGTGATTGTTTCCATCGGGACTGTTCCAGGTAGCACCATTGTCCAATGATATACTTACCCCAATTGTTTGATTTTCGGCAGTGTAATATAAATACAGGGTGTCTCCAGATTTTACAACGGATGGATCTGCCGCCAGGCCTAGAGGGCTTTCAAAAACAGGTTCTGTAGCCCTGGTAAAAAGTGTGCTGCTTTCGGGCTCCTTGTCCTTGGTTTTTTCTTTTTTACAAGAAATTACCCCTACTGAAATCGCTAAGAGTAGAAGGATTTTTTTCATAACGTTGGGTTTAGAGATCACTAATTTACATTCTTAGGGTTTATTCTTTTTGCACTTAGATTGGCCTTCCCCAACAATTTCAACTCCTGTGCTTCTCCCTCTTTAATTTCTGAAAATGATACGTTTGATTCTATCAGCACTAGGCTGTACTCATTGTTACCAATGGGGAATAGTTCATGTTGCTCTTGACCTGTTTCTTTAATGAAAAGGTGGTCATTTTCTTCAAAAACATGCAAAGTGTCACCAGCTTTTATAAGATAATCGCCCGCAGCTGCTTTCACCATTTTATCTGTTAAATCGATGAGTGAAGTTAAAACAGGATTTGCTACATCCTTCCCCATGGTGATAGAAGTCAAGTCTTCAGCAATTGTGTTTTTTGGTGTATTGTCATCGTTAGTAAGAAAGCATACAAAGTATTCACCATCGGGTATGTAAGTAATAGAGCCCACAAAACCATTCATACCACCAAAGTGGCCGTAGGCTTTTTTACCTTCATAGTTGCGAATACCCCAGCCATAGCCGTATTTGCCCAGATTGTTCTCAAATATTTCATTGGTTTTTGACTTTGGCAAAAGTGTGCATTTCATTACAGCTTGTGTAAATCGCCAAAGGTCAATTGGGGTGGAGTACATATTTCCTGAGGAAAACGGTTGGTTGTAATTTATGTAAGCCGCTTTCTCTACTTCTCTTGGGCTGGTGGAGTACCCTTGCGCCAATTGATGTACTAGCTTTTCATTAGTAATCACTCCCGTATTTTTCAATTCCAAAGGATTAAGTATTTCAGACTGGATAAATGCTTCAAAGGTTTGGTTGCTCACTTTTTCTATGATTAACCCCAATAATATATAACCGCTATTGGAGTAGCTAAAACGTAGGCCTGGCTCAAATATAAAAGGCTTGGTGGCCACTTTTTCTATTGTGAACTGAGGGGTCGTTTTATCAGATTTACTGTCTTCTCTCCAGTTTTCAAAGGCGTGATAATCTCTAATTCCTGAGGTGTGGGTTAGGAGTTGCTTAATGTTTACCCTATCAGCTTCAGGAAAATTGGGAAAGAATTTAGAAAGTTTTTCATCTAGCGACAGCTTGCCTTGCTTTTCAAGAAGTAGGATAGCCAATGCCGTAAAGGGTTTTGTAATAGAACCTATGAGAAACTTAGTAGAATCAAAGTTTTCAATGCCAAATTCATGGCTGGCCATACCGAATGAATTGGAATAAAGAATAGAGTCACCTTTGGCTATAAGCACATTTCCGCTAAAGCGACCATTGGCAGCATGAGCATTCAGGTATTGGTCTACCTTTTCGGAAAATTGAGAATCCTTCCGAATGCTTTCGTGACCTTCGGTAGAATTTTCGCAGCTGGTAATTGAAGCAAAGAGGAGTAATCCCCAAAAAAATGTAAGTGACTGGTTCATTTGTTTGTACCATGGGTTGTATAACTTGAAGCTTGCAAAAGATACTAAATCAAGAATAGCATGGTGTTAATTTAGCTCCTGCTTTAAACTTACAGGTAAGGCTTATCGTATTTGTAATATGAGAAAAGTATTCGCTCTTGCCTTATTGATCGGTCTATCCTTTAATGTGTGCCTTGCTCAAAAAATAGATAACCTTGCGTCTTTTCGCGACATTAAAAGCGCCAGCTATTTTAGGTTCAACTATGAAAACGATTTATTTACCGGGAGTGACAAAGACTACACACAAGGTTATAACCTGGAGTTGGTAGCTCCATTTCTGAAAAAGAATCCTGCTAATTTCGTGTTCTTTAAACCTAACAATGCTGAAATCCGGTTTGGTGTGGCTTTCGAGCACATTGGTTTTACACCAGATAGGTATGATCTTCCGGAAATTCAACTTGCGGATAG
>JAUHWX010000053.1 GCA_030427285.1 Bacteroidia bacterium | reverse complement strand
GGAAACCTCAATTGATTTTGCTCTAACTTGATTACCCGGCTTTTTAAATTCGCATCATTTATAAACACGCCCATAACATTCAACATTATCCCTTTAATTTGTCGGCTAAACTTTCTCTATGGCTTCAGGATTTTTTGCACTACTTGATGATATTGCAACCTTAATGGATGATGTGGCCACCATGACTAAGGTTGCCGGAAAAAAAACCGCGGGCATACTCGGTGATGACCTTGCCGTAAATGCCGAAAAAGCCTCTGGCTTTTTGTCTTCCCGTGAGATACCTGTGCTGTGGGCCATCACCAAAGGCTCTTTACTCAATAAGCTTATCATACTGCCCATTGCCTTTGGCCTCAGTGCGCTGCTACCCCCGGCTATTACTGTCATTCTTATTATTGGTGGACTTTACCTCGCCTATGAAGGAGCTGAAAAAATTTACAAGTTCTTTGTCCCTCATGCGCCAAAAAGCGGCCCGAAAGTAAGAGCGGATCTTCCAAAAGAAAAAGTGCTGGAACTGGAAAAGAAAAAGGTGAAATCCGCTATTATCACTGACTTTATTCTTTCCGTAGAGATTGTGATCATTGCCTTGGGTGCTGTAGCCAAGGAAACCCTGCCCATACAGATAATGGTAGTTTCTGCCATTGCCCTTGTGGCTACTGTGGGGGTTTATGGCATTGTAGCTTTAATTGTACGCATGGACGATTTTGGCTTGAAGCTTATAAACATAAACCCTGAGGATAACAGCTTTTCAGACAAGATGGGCCGAGTGCTTGTAAATGCGCTGCCCAAAGTAATTAAGAGCCTTTCGGTGATTGGAACCATAGCCCTGCTCCTGGTTTCCGGTGGTATTTTTGTGCACAATCTTTCCTTTATGCATCACCTGGAGGAGCTTATTCCCGTTCCGGGCATTGTCTTCGAGTTTTTAGCCGGACTGCTTATCGGAGCCGTTGTGCTGCTCATTATTGAAGGAAGCAAAAAGCTATTTAAAAGCTTTAAGAAAACGCCTGCCACAAATTAGTAAGTATTAACATGGTTGAGCTACTCTACTTTACTGGTAAAAACTGTGGCGTGTGTCAGGTGCTAAAACCAAAGCTGTTGGAAGCTGTACGTGAAAACTTTCCTGAGGTGAATATACGTGTGGTAGATGTGGAGGAAGAACCCGAACTGGTTGGCCAATCTATGGTGTTTACCTTGCCTGTGGTAATTCTTAAATTGGATGATAAAGAAATGTTTCGATTTGCTCGTAGCTTTTCGGTGTATCAGGTGTTGGAAAAGTTAAAGCAGATTAGTGGCACCTAATGTTGCTTCGATGAGCCTGTCCTGAGCTTGTCGAAGGAAAGTCGAGAAGCCTTTGTTAAAAACCCCTGAAATCCGGTAGACACCCCCTCTATCATTTTTGCTATTTTCGGAGCGCTTGAATTAACGCTTAGCAAAGAGTCTCCTCTCGAAATCTCACCTTTTACCTTGGTTTCTACAAGGAGTTTTAAAGCGCTATTTATAAGATAATTAAAGAGATAATCACATGATATATAGTGGTGCTAATCGTTATAAAATAGTTTAAAAAAAACTGAATGATATCAAAGTCACAAATAAACAAATTAGGTAAACAGCTCAGGAAAAATATTAGAGAAAACAAGGTTATCGATAAGGACGATCTTGAGAAACTTCAATCCTACCGGACATCTTTCAAAGATGATATAGCACCCGTATTTGAGAACGTGGCTAAAATTGCAAAAAGAACTCGAAAGGACAGCTTAATATCACTTAGAATTAAAAGAATTGAATCAATACTTTCAAAAATAAAAAGAGAACCCACCATGTCACTTGGGAATATGGGAGATATTGCTGGGTGCCGAGTAATTGTACATTCAAAGGCCGCGCTTTCTCTAATTAGGAATCAAATTTCTGAAATCTATGATGTGACAAAAGTTAAAGATTATGTTAAGGAACCAAAACCTGATGGTTATAAGGGCTACCATATCTATATTAAAAGTCCAGTTAATGAACACAAACAAGTCGAAATACAACTTAGACATGTTAGAACACATAAGTGGGCCTCTTTAGTAGAAATTATTGACATCATTTATGACCTTAAACTTAAAGAAGGTCAGAAACACCCAGATCTTCAAGACTTCTTATATTTACTATCATTGGACAAGAACGACTTGGATATAGCTCAAATAGCTAAGATCATTGATATTGACTCAAAATATGAGATTTACAAAAACCTAAACCAAGTTTTTATTCAGAATCACATCCCAATTAGAAGGTCTTGGCTTGAAGCCAACAACGAAAAATCTCACAGTTACTTTATCATAGAGGTTGACAAAGAGAAGAAATCAAGTATAAAGGCTTCAAAAAACTATCAGGATGCCGAAGAAGAATATTTTAACATGTTCTTAAGCAACCAAACCTCGAATTTTGTTCTAATCTTTATTGAAAATCCAAAATTTAAAGAGGTTTGCATCGCATATGCAAGTTACATGATGATAAAACATGACTATCTAGATGATTGGAACTATTTCGCCAAAAAGACTTTAAAAAGTGAATCAAAACATGGAGTAATCCAATCTTATAACACGTATAAAAATTTCATTGACCGCAACCTGGTTGAACAGCAAGACCTTATTAAATCTGAGATCGAAGAAATTAATAGTCGTCTAAGTGGTTCAAATGAAATTAAAGGGGTAGGAATGAAGGATTGGATTGACGAACTTAACGACAGAAGTAGTCGTATTACACAATTTGTAGACGAAATAAAGTCTTTGCGACCGCCTAAGAAAATGGGATTTTTCGAAAAATTATTTAAATAAGGTTTTGATTGCAAGCCGTTGCACCAAAATACAACCCATCTAGCGCGGATTTACAACCTGTGCTTTATCTCGCTAAAGACCAGTCAAGTAAATCGGTTTAATCGAACCAATATGAAATCAAAACCAACATATAAAATGAATAAAATTACTAAACAACTATGTGGAATTGCTGGTGAATACTATGTTGCAGCCGAATTTTCCAGAAGAGGATACTTAGCTGCAATAACTTTACGTAACTCGGATGGTGTAGATATTTTAATCAGTGATATATCAGGTGATAAAACATTTTCGATACAGGTAAAAACAACTCAAAACAAGCGTAAATGGATTTTGTCAAAAAAGGTAGAAAGTGGCTCTTCTAAAAATAAGTTTTTTGTCTTCGTAAATATCCCTGAAGATGTGTCATTAATACCTGAGTATTATATTGTGAATTCAGTAATTCTAGCTGATAATATATATCAAGGCCACCGAAGATGGTTAGAAGCACCAGGTAAAAATGGTAAAAAAAGAAACGATTCTACTGTAAGACAATTTGAGCCAAAGTATTTTGACGAGAATCAAATTCTAGATTGGAATCAACTATTCGAAATAATAAATACCCCCTAATGGTTCCTACTACTGCGCCTTTCCTAACACGTGGCTCAAAGCAACCCCATGACCCAAACCAAACTCATACTTCTAAACTTTACTGAAATCCGCAGGCGCAGCACACTTTTGTGGCAAGCTCTCCCCAAACAGTTTTATAGCTGGAAACCGGATCGCTCAGCTATGACAGCTTTGGAAATGATACGGCATGTATTGCAAGCCGACTATGGCTGGAATAGGATTGTGAGCCAGGCCGACATGAGCCAGTATAAAACGCCCTGGCAAGGCAGGCCGCTCGTCAGTCTAGAAGATGAACTGGAGTTTGCCGAGCCTTACCGTCAGGAGTTTTTAAACACCATAAAGCAGTTCACCGATCATGAATTGGCAAACACCAAAATTATTCACCCGGGAAATGGAGAAAAGAAAATGCTTGGTCAGTATTTGCTGCGCATTGGCTATCATGAGTCCATGCATGCCGGCCAGTTTTTGTCTTATTTGAGAGCTATGGGTGTAGAAAGGCCAATTATTTGGGATTAAAGACCTGAATATCAACTCTCATGAACGCTATATCTAAACACCATATTCTTCCTATATCGAACAGGTTTCCTACGCTCATTTAAAGGTGCTGGCCACTGAGGATATTCTTTGTAGTACTGCCTAATCTCCTTGTCAATCTGCTCAGCTACGGAGCATAATATTTTCACTTCAGAAATGCGGCCATCCTTTTCAAAAACCAAACTGTAGTAAGTGTTTCCCTCTATTCCTAAGTCTTTTAATTCAGGGTGTTTTTCCCGCACACTTTTCTGTAAGACTTTCATGATTTCAAGTGAGGTACTGTCTGAAATAGGATCATCAGCCACAAAGGTGTAAACGCTATCTTCTTTTACAAGATGTACTTCCGCTTCCTCGGCTGATGGCACTACATCATTAAGCAGTGGCTTTAAGCTTTGGTAGTCTTCTACATTTGATTTTAAAGGATGATAAAAACCAACATACTGCAAATAACATAGTGCTGACAGCCTGCTGTCCTGCCAGTTTTCAGTACTTAAACGTGGGATGAGCTTACCTTGCTTATTTAAAGAAAAATGGCTGAAATAGTCTTGCAGATCACGCTTCCATCCATCAATGGATTCCGTGTATTCATAGCCTTCTTCAAAAAACTGTACAGTTGCTTTACCATCATTCAAAAAGGCAATCTCACCACAGGTAAGATACCATTGATTATTCTCAAAGCTTAAAAAGGCCAGTGCCTCCCTGTGTTCCTCTGCATACTTTTTTGGAAAAGGAGCTGGACAAATAACATTAAAGTCATATTGAACCTTGAGATAGTCTCCTTGTCTTATGCCACTTCCAGAGTTGTGTAATATGTCCAACACCTGAACTCGGATAAGCTGATCACTATGAGAAGTTATTTTCACCTGAGCTATAAGGTTAGTTCTGAGCAGCAAATCCTGCATTTTGTATTGCGCTTCATCAGCTAATGCAAAATAGCTCAGCAAAAGCAGCATAGCAGTGTACAGCCTTTTCATGAATTACATTTCTTAAAGGTTTTCCAATCGCTATGCTTCTTTATCCTGAAGGACTTTGCCTTCCTCTGCTTCATAAAAAATGGATAGGCTACAGTTTGTGCTTTTATGGATACCGGTTTATTTCGAAAACCAGAATTCAAAATGACATAGTTTATTGAAGTAGTGTCGCCTTCTATTTCCCATGAAAATGGATAATACAAAGCTGAGTTGGTTTCAAAAGTGCCCGACCATATTTTTAAAGTTTTACCTGCGTCCAGCTTTATAGATGCACGTCCAAAAGCATCGCTTTCTCCTCTTTCCAGCATTTCTTCGCCCATAAACATTTTATAGCTAAAAGGACTTGTATTAAGATTACCCCATGGATTCAGAACGGTAATAGTTGAGAGACTATCTGCGCTTTCTTCACGAATAAGTTCCGGAGTTATCACCCATTCGGGTATCTCGACAAACTTAAGTACTATGGAGTCTGATTTAAGCGAGTACTCCCCAATTCCAATGTAATCACCGGTGTCATCCCAAGCCTCATAGCGGAAAGTGCCGTCATCCTTAAACCAGTATCGCTCATCCGAATCTCCAATTCCTGCAAAGTGTATTGTATAACACCCCAATAACTGCTGAGCGTAGCCCGAATAGGTGAAAATTAGAATAAGGATACCAAATACGAAGTTTTTCAATTGTTGAATGTTGATTTATTGCTGAACAGCTGATACCAAAACTTTGCCAGCTTTAAACTTCAAAGAAAATGAATTCAGCCAAGGCTTGAAAACAAATGTAGCCTAGCAAAATGAGGTGGAATATCTAACCTCTAACTTTACTGCTTTAAAACACTCTTCAGTTAAAATCAACAACATGAATATTGATGAAGTCTTTAACATCTTAGCAGAATCCACTCTGGTAGCGCGGATTTACAACCCGTGCCTTACCTTCTAAACTCACTAATAAAATCTCTCTACTCTTGGGTAAAATAAATGAAGAAAATTCTTTTCACTGTAGTGTTTATAGCAACTGTGCTAATCACAATAATGGTTTTCTTGTTTGCCCTACGGTTAGTTACACAGGTTAATTAGGCAAAACTCAGGAAAATACCGTGAAATATTACAACCTGGGTAGTTCAATGAATAAAAGGTACTGAAAGATGCAGGTAAAATAACCGCTTCCATTGCCATGGAGTTAGCCTAAAAGGAATACAGCAAATACCGAGTGGTTCAGGACAAAAATTTTGAATCCGACTTTGACAAAGAAGTGAAGCGAATCCCTAAAAAGGGTAAGAAAAAAAAACGTCTATTTACTATCCTCTTTGGCCAGAAATTCTTCACACCATACATTTGCCTCTTATCAAAAAAGCTCCTCGAAACAAACTAATCTATGAAACGATTTCTCCCTATTCTTCTTACCGGCTTGGCACTGATAATGGTTTCAAGCTGCGGCACTGCTACCTCACTTACCGAAAAAGATACGTACGTGCAGTTTGCCTCGGTGCAACTTAATGATTCCTTACAAGTGTATGGCCAGCTGATTAATCTAAGTGATTCTACTATCGCTATTTCGGTAGATGGTGCCTATGCCGAGTACTCATTGCAGAATATAAAATCCTATGACCGCTACATGGCCCCAAACCCTGAACTGATGCAACGTGATTTAGTGAGAAACACGGCTAGATCCACCAGTCATTCGGGTTTCTTCGTTACCATTACGGCTATAAGTTTGGCAGTAACAGCAATGCTGGTGGTTGGGCAAATACTCTGATCCTTCACAAGGCATGAAACAAACCAGACTGATATTTCTAAACTGCCGTAGTTCCTTTTTCAGACCTGACAAAGTAGATGAATACTAAGCTATTTTTATAAGCTTCATTTTTATAGACAAAATATTATCTTCATACCCTTATCCAATAACCAAAACCATTTTTATTATGAAGAGAACCTTAACCACCGTTCTTCTATTCACATCTTATTTTGCCTTTACACAGGTTAACTTTCAAAAGCTTCAAATACCACCCACAGCTAATAACAGCAACTACAGGCTGGTGGTAGACTATTTTTCTGACCATCAAATTCTTTTTCCTGTAAGTAATGTAGATACAGCTTACGTAAGAAGTACAGCTGGCGGGACATTTACTCCACTGGACACCGGATTGTTTATTACCGCTTTTTATGCCAACAATGGTGACTTATATCTGGTAAAAAACATCACTCCCTACGCCTATACACCTGAGCTATATAAAGTTTCTGGCAGCGGCACTCCTACTCCTATTTCGGGAGCTTCAGGTCGCCTTTTTCACAGAGATCAGTATGGTACTTTGTTTTACTCTACATCCAACGGATTTGCATACTCTACTAATGATGGGCAAAGCTTTAATACGGTAGTAACACCCGACACAGTGTACAGTGCCGCTCGAAACTCCGCTGGTGAGCTTTTTTTGCTGGCCGATAGTATGGAGCTATTTCATTCTACAGACAATGGCGCCACCTGGCAGGATATTTCAAAACCCCATAATGGCAGCTACTTTCTTGAAACCCGTATTTGGATAGAAAAAGACACTATTTTTCTTCAAACCGCCTCTGAGTATTTCTACACCACAGTTAGCGCCACCTCCTATACCAGAATAACGCCAGCTCCATCGGCCACTATAGTTACAAATGCACACATAAGTGTTGACCAGGCATTTTTCTGTATGAGCCCTTATGGTTTTTTTAATACCAATAATCCAACTGCCGGAAACTGGAATCTTCTGGCTCCTATTCAGGCTTCTCCACAACGGTCTATCTACAATAATTTTATAGGCGTTACGGATAATCAAATGTTTTTCTTTACCGACACAGGCTATGTTTACGCGGGCAGAACTCCAAACCCGATCAGCCAACCTGAGTATTTGAGTGGTGAGAAATTATCGCTCTACCCCAACCCTGCTTCTACAGCGATAGAAATGATAAGCCAAAGGCTGAATGAAGACTTTGAACTTTATAATCTCAATGGTCAAATGATTCTCAAAGAATTAATCAAAGCGCCAATTCAAACCATCCACCTTACCAGTGTAAAACCCGGTTTGTACTTTTGGCGAAAAGGCATCAACAGTGGCGAATTACTTATACACTAGCAAACTATCAAAGAAGAGTTTTGCACTTGTGTGAATTATATAATTATTCATAATAAAACGGCTGTTGGCATGCGCCTTTGTGTTTAAGAAAATGATTACTGAAGAAGTTTTTACTAAAATAGGAGAATCCTACTCCCCACTATCCACAGCATGTCAGGAAGAATTGATGCTTTACGCAAAATTCAAAACATTCAAAAAAGGAGAAGTTGTAGTGCGGGAAGGGCAGTATTCTAAAAAAGCATACCTGATTGTACAAGGTTGCGCCAGAGCTTATTACCTCAAGGATGGAAAAGATATTTCGGACTGGTTTACCTTCGAAAATCAATTTGCGGCTCCCATCGTTAGCTTTTTCAGTGATGAACCAAGCCCGCATTACGTGGAGTTTATTGAAGATTCTACAGTTTATGAATTTTCT
Organism: Bacteroidia bacterium; assembly: GCA_030427285.1. Lineage (GTDB taxonomy): Bacteria > Bacteroidota > Bacteroidia > Flavobacteriales > Schleiferiaceae > Owenweeksia. The sequence continues at coordinate 8,552 of JAUHWX010000053.1, read as the reverse complement.
AAGGACATGATAGATCACCTTTCTGATAAGTATCATGACTTTGAGCGCTTTATCAGTAAGGTGGTTACCGAAACCATGCTTGGCTTATGCCAAAGGTTAAACTCCATTCAGTTTAATAAAGCCGAGGATCGGTACAGGCAATTGTTGCTCATTTACCCGGATATAACCAACAGAATTCCCCTCACCCACATTGCCTCCTATTTGGGCATTACCCTCGAAACTTTGAGCAGGATAAGAAGCGCCAAAGTGCGAATTTGATATAGATCAAATGATAGTGCTTTCCTACGTATCACTTTTGCTTCAAAGAATACGAAAAGGAAGAAATGAATATCCGGCTAAAATCTATTTGGGGCATGTGGTGGATTCCGATCAGAAAGTGGTTTTACCCCCTTTGGTTGGCTTACGAAACAACTTTGCGCTTTTATGAATATGCACTAAGCGCAGAACATTATTTTCATACGCTGGGCTATCCAACTCTGGCTATCATAAGCAGCGTAATCTCCTTTGCCTTCTGTACTGTATTCCTCACTTTTCCGGCTTGTTTTATTCTCTATAAGTTTTTCGATACCTCTAATCTCACCGGCACCTCTTTGGAGGCAAGGCTAAAACCCTATTTATAAACGACATGAAAAAAGTATTAATCATAAACGGACATCCCGACAAAGAGAGTTTCAATTTTGCCTTGGCTAAAGCTTACCAAAAAGGTGCAGAAAAATCAGCTGCTGAAATACAAGTGATCAATATCCGAGACTTGAGTTTCAATCCCAATTTACAATTTGGTTATCGTAAGCGAACAGAATTGGAGCCGGACTTACTGGATGCTCAAGCCAAGCTTAAATGGGCTGACCATATAGTTTGGATTTATCCCGTTTGGTGGGGCTCGGTGCCGGCCATTATGAAAGGTTTTTTAGACAGAGTCTTACTTCCGGGTTTTGCTTTTCAGAAAAGGGAAAACTCTTTGTGGTGGGATAAGCTGCTAAAGGGCAAAACGGCAAGAATAATTTGTACACTCGATCAGCCGGCCTGGTATTACCGATGGTTTAATGGACGTCCTAGCCATATTACCATGAAAAAACTGACCCTAAACTTTATCGGTGTAAAAAAGGTGAGAATTACGACTATTGGACCTATTCGCTTATCTAAGGAAAAGTATAGAACGAAGTGGTTGCAGAAGATTGAGAAATTGGGACGAGGGAATAAATAGTTGGCTGTAAGCATCGATATTGGGAGTTGAGTAAATTATTCCAGTTTGTGTTACTCCAAAGTTTATTAGTCCCCCTGTAGCTTTCAGGATCGGTTGGCTCCAAAAACTTTATCTGCTACCTTTAATAAAAGATTAAAGAAAATGACAGTTTTAAAACAGCAACACTGGCACCTGATTCTACTCATCATTTTGCTGAGCTTACTATACTCCTATTCGATTCATAGCCCTTACTTTTTTGCAGGAAGCTTGTGGGGAGTGTCCACCAAAAGCTGGGCGTGGTTCGGCCTTCTTGTTCCTATAGTTCATCAGATTTACGTATTGCTTTGTTGGCGGCTGGAGCTGGTACACAAAACCCTTTCCAAATCCTTTGGCTCCACTGGGTTTACACTCTATAAAATAGGTTTTGCAGTATTAATTCTACTTAGACCTGTGAGCATAACTATGCTTGCCGTTTCCAATGCAGATTCTCTCAGTGTATCACCTTTTCTAACCTTCTTACTTGCGGCAATCCTCTTAGTCCCTTCCATATACCTGTTTTATTCAGTAAAAAAATATTTTGGAATTAACCGTGCCTTTGGTGAAGACCACTTTAATCCAGACAAATACAAGACTGATGGAATCATAAAGCAAGGCATATTTAAGTACACAAATAATGGTATGTATGTGTATGGCTTTTTGATTCTATATGTTCCGGGATTGTTACTCTTATCCGAAGCTGCCTTAGCCTTGGCGCTTTTCAATCACCTTTATATTTGGGTGCATTATTATTTTACTGAAAAGCCGGATATGGAGTTTATTTATAATTGAAAAGCCGCCCCAAAGCCACCTTTAGCACTGCTTATAATTCCTCCACATTCTCTAAACCTTACGGATTCTTATTTTATGAAAATATGATGTTGTGTAGCTGTAAAGTAGTCCCTGAAAATTTGATTTAACACATGATTCTCTCTACTAGCCTTTACTCCCAGATGTGGATATAATGCAATTACCGCTTTGGATATTTCTCTAACCGAATCCACTGCAGTTTGATGAATCTCATTGATAAGTGTTTCTGGAATTGCTTCCTCCTTCCCTGTCAGAATTTCAATATGCTTGGCAATATCAAAGGCTTCTTGGTTAGCCAAGTTAATAGCTTGCTTCAAGTCTTTCCATTCTGGTTTATCCTGTAGAGAAGCTTCTCCTAGCAAGTGCTCGGCCATTCCGATATAATTTACCCAAAGGGTTAAATCAGCAAACACCGAAAAGTGTATTTTGAAAACAGGCTGCTGCAGATAAAAGTTGTTGTAAATAAAACTGTAGCGCTCATCAACCAGTACATCTTTTACTTCAAATGAATGTGTAGCCGAGGCTTTTAAGCCCATGGTATTCCAGTCTTCTATTACAGAAACTTGATTGGCTGGAATTACAAATGATAAAAACTTAGGCGATCCATCATCATTGGTCTGCTCTTTTCCGTTTTCTATGATTTTTGCATTTAGCGTAAAGTGCGTGAGGTATGGAGCACCCGTGGCATATCGCCATGTGCCATTGAGTTTATAATTTTCCCCAAGCTTTTCTGCCGTTCCAAACATTCCCCCGCTGCCGCCAAAAATAGCAGGCTCTGCAAATATTTCTTTTGCCGTTTCGGGTTGCAGATTTCCTATAAAGTAATTGGCTCCGCTACACAGAGTTACCGTCCAGCCCAGGCTACCATCCAGGCGTGCCAAGGATTGAAGTTTTTTCAGACCTTCCGTAAAGCTTAGTTCCAAGCCTCCAAATTCTTTCGGCACCCAAATATTCCAAAGATTCTCTTCTGCTATCCAGTTCAGCACTTCACTGTTGAAGACAGCTGTATCACCCAACATTTTTTTAAGCTGTGGCATAAATAGATTCGTTTTCTTCTTTCATCAGTTTTCTCCACTTCAAATAGCCGGAAGTACCCATAATAAAAAGGAATACTGACATGCCTGCATAAATGTATAGGTCTTTGTATATCAAAAGTGGAATGGAGATTATATTGCTAACATTCAGATAGATCCAGTTTTCAAGTTTTCGTTTGGCCATGAGCCACATTCCTGCCCAGGCAAATGCACTCACCGCAGCATCCCATATAGGAACGTCAGAATCAGTATGAAAACTTAGCCAATAAGACATTAGGCTAAAGCAGCCCAAAACTATAGCCATGGCTTTTAAATGCTCATTGTTTGAAGAACTGGTAATCGGGGCTTCGGACTGTTGTTTTCCAAATTTCCAGAAAAACCAACCGTAGATACTCATCACCAGATAATAGAGATGTAGCAATATATCAGCATAAAGGGCACTTTGATAAAGCACCCAAAGGCTAATGAGTATAGAGGCTATACCAAATAAATAGTTGTGAATATTGTTTTGACGTGCAAGCACCACCTGCACAATTCCGAATAAAGTACCAATGCCTTGAAGCCAGGTAAGTTGAACAAAAAATTCCTCGATCATTGCTTTTTATTTTTCAATGAAATGAGGAGATGAACCAGGCATTTACAGACTTGTAAAAACCTTAAAATCCCTACGCCAGCATTATCTGGATCAGGTGCGGAGCGATGCTCCCGGGTATCATCTCAGCCCCAAAAATTGGAGCACCCCATTTGCCGCAAATGTAACGGTAAGTGTACAATGAGAAAAGGACTCACTGATTTTATTATTTCCAATAGCCTACTTTCATTTGGCAGCATCATTTGTAAGAAAATCCATCCATTTATCACGCTATACCAATGAACATATTTGCCACAAAGGGGTTGACCTCATAGTTTTAATCTATCACCCAAAAAGAACCAAGTACCTGTATTGTAAGTTAGTTCATGTACTTTCACAGCCATAAAACCTATTTTTTTAGTACTATAAATTGTAGATATGAATAAATTATTACTAGCCTCACTTGTTTTATTTTCTAGCAGCATATTCGCACAAAGCTGGGTTCAAAAATCAAATGCCCCTATTGGACGGCACCACCCTATTTCTTTTTCACTAAATGGAAAAGGTTATGCTATTACGGGTTCGTTATCATCGGGACTTCCAACCAAAAATGCGTATGAGTACGATCCAGTAGCCGACAGTTGGACCACGCTACCCAGTTTTCCCGGAGCTGCTCGAAGTTTTGGAATTGGTGCTGTGGCTAATGGCAAAGCCTACCTTGGTTTTGGCCTTGCAAGTGGCAATCAATATTTGAGAGACTTTTGGAGTTTTGATTCTCCAGGCACCTGGACACAATTGGCCAGCTGCGATTGCTCTGGCAGAAGACATCCCGCAATGATATCCATCGGTGATAGAATATATGTTGGCTTAGGTGACGATATAAACGGAGATCGCAGAGATTGGTGGATGTACGATATTAATACTGATGCATGGAGCCAAATTAGCAGCCTTCCTGGTCCGGCAAGGCACCACCCTTTTATGTTCAATGCTGGTGGAGAAGTATTTGCAGGATTAGGACACAGCGGGAATATAATCTTTAGAGATTGGTACAAACTTGATACCGCCACCAACACCTGGACCACTATGAATCAGTTTCCTGGTGAAGGACGTGTGGCAGGAACCCAGTTTAGCATGCATGGTTATGGTTTTGTTTTGAGTGGTGATGGTGACGATCATGACTATATGGATACTGGTGAAATGTGGCGCTACAATCCCAATACAGATAGTTGGACCCAATTCCCATCGCATCCTGGCGAAAGCAGATGGGCTCCGGGTAGTTTTGTAATCAATGATGATGTTTACTTTTTTGGAGGTCTCAATCGTTTAACATCCTTATTCCCTACTGATCTATGGACATTTGACATGGCAGCAGCCACTGTGGGAATTGAGGAAGAAATTTTGTCAAATACCTATGTATACCCAAATCCTGCAAATGATGTATTGCTTTGGAAAAGTGACGAAAGCATTACTGAAGTGAAAGTTTACAACACCCTAGGACAATTAACAAAAACAAGTACTGCAGAGGCTCAAAGGCTAGAATCTCGAGATTTGAAAGCCGGTATGTATTTGGTTCAGTTTTATGCCAACTCTAAGCTTATAAAAACTTCTAAAGTTCTTATAAAGCATTAAAAGCTATTAGATATTTAAATCAAGTAAAAAGCTACCCAAGGGTAGCTTTTTTTATGCGTTAGATATTTTTATCAATCTGAATCTAAATAAGCTTTCAGTTCAAAAATTTATTGAGCCTCATGATTCCTCACAGTTAGTAATTGACTAAATTTAGATTAGATATTAGATTACACATTTTCTCATGATAAGTAAAACGTTCCCATACCTGCTGGCACTTGGTTTTCTACTAAGTATGGGTATGAGTTGTGAAAAGGAACTGGATCTTGATAATAAAATCACTCCAAGCAATTTCAAAACTAAAAATGTAATCGTTCTGATAATTGATGGTCCCCGATTTACAGAAACTTGGGGAGATCCAAATAATGTGCTGATTCCAAATTTACATAATAGGCTTGCCGCCAAAGGAGTCATAAATCAAGAATTTTACAATTTGGGAAATACCCACACCATTCCTGGCCACACCGCAATTGTTACCGGTATTTATGAGGATTTGGACAACAATGGCCGCCAGTACCCATCCTACCCATCATTCTTACAGCATTGGTTAAAAATCACAAGAAACAACCCAAATAAAGCATGGATAGTAACTTCTAAAGAAAAACTAGAAGTGCTTAGCAATTGCTCCAGCATAGATTGGCGAAACAGTTACCTCCCATCTATCGATGCGAAAGATCGATTTGACAAATCAACCTTTGTAGCTGCAAAGCAAATACTTGAAAATTTTCATCCTAACTTGATGGTAATAAATTTAAAAGGACCGGATTGGTGGGGTCACCACCGCAACTGGGAGCTTTATAAACAAGGGATTAGCCAAACGGATAGTATGCTCAATGCACTGTATGATATTATAGAAACCGATACTATATACAAGGGAAAAACAACTTTAATTATGACTAATGACCATGGACGCCACTTAGATGGGTTGAGAGATGGTTTTGTGAATCATGGCGATAAGTGCTTGGGGTGTACACATATAAATTTCTTTGGATATGGCCCGGATTTTAAAATGGGAAAACTTATCAATACACAAAGAGAACAAATCGATATTGTGCCTACTATCACTCATTTATTGGGCTTCCAAATGAATCAATGTAATGGTCATATTATGACCGAACTTTTCAAATAGTAAGCATGAGATTATTTTTACTTTCAATTTTGTTTATTCCTGCACTTACTTTGGGTCAATCTGACCCTAAACTAAAATACAGTTTTGATGCAAGTCTATCATATAGTCTTATAGAATCTTCCGAGCGTGTGGAAACACAATTGGGCTTTAGCCTAATTTCTAACAAGCATCAGCTAAGGTTGGGCCCCATTATTCAAACGTATTCTAGCGAGGCGGTAAACAATCCTAAAACCTGGCAAATTACTGGCGGATCGCTGAGCTATTATTACAATATTCCTACCCAAACAGACCGGTTTACTTTGCGGTTTAGATATGAACTTACAATTCAATACTATGAAAATGAATGGACAGGAACCTACTACGATGATACCTCAAATGATTATATAGATTATCGCTACGAGTCCAAGGAGTTCTTCTCTGCCAATACCTTAGGATATGGTTTTATCTTTTACATTAACAAACACATTTATTTTAATACTGAAATTGCAGCAGGACTTTACATTTCAAATATTAGAGGTGAACGTGAAGGTACTCCTTATCCTACCAATGTACGCCTAGATTTTAGAGGTTATGATGGAGTAGGTTTTTTGTGGAAAACAAGCTTAGCAATAGGTTGTAAATTTTAGAGAATATTCTTAGATTTATAAAAGTACAGGTCTGATATACAGACTCGTACTGTTAAATTTTAAAAATTATCTAACATGAGTTTATTAAAAGATAAAACCGCAATTGTAACCGGTGCAGGTTCTGGCATTGGTGAAAGCATTGCGATGTTATTTGCCAAAGAAGGTGCTCGCCTTGTACTTTCTGATATTGACGAAGAAGGAGGACAGCGGGTGCTTAAAGCGGTTAAGGACAAAGGTGCTGAAGCCACTTTTGTAAAAGCTGACTCAGGAAGCCCGGAAGACAACCAAAAAATTGTAGGCGAAGCGCAAAAGGCATTTGCTGACGTTCACATTGCCGTAAATAACGCTGGTATTGGTGGTGCTCAAGCTCCTGTTGGTGAATATCCAATTGATAGCTGGGATAAAGTAATTGGAGTAAATCTCTCTGGTGTGTTTTACGGAATGAGATATCAAATTCCGGCCATGCTAAAGGCTGGTGGTGGTGCTATAGTAAATATGGCTTCTATACTGGGTCAGGTTGGTTTCGAGCAAAGCTCGGCATATGTAGCCGCAAAGCACGGTGTAGTTGGACTCACTAAAAATGCCGCATTAGAGTATTCAGGCAAAGGAATACGTGTAAATGCAGTAGGCCCAGGTTTTATTAAAACTCCTCTGCTTGATAATAATTTACCCGAGGAACAGCTGCAGCAGCTTGCAGGACTTCACCCGATTGGCCGCTTAGGTAAACCCGAGGAAGTTGCCGAGCTTGTGCTTTGGCTGGCCAGCGAAAAAGCATCTTTTGTATGCGGGTCATACTACGCTATAGATGGTGGGTATCTTTCGAGGTAATTTTTTGGGAGCAGCAAAAAAAAGTCGAGTGAAATATTTCACTCGACTTTTTTATGATAACACATTCTATTTTTTCTGCTTGAGCAGAAATTTGTCAACCTCCTTAAGAACAGCTTCTGGTGTTTGTATTTCAGGAAGTTTCATGTCTGGATCTAAATCAAGCTCACGACTATTAAAACTATCTATATACACCCAAAAACCATTGGGGCCATTGTTTTCATCGTATACCAGCTCATATCCACATTCTCCTCTCAATACTTCAGGCTTTTCACTGTCGAGGTAAAACACGGTACTCTTTCCCAAACGTCTCACTTTTTGATCATAATTAAGGAATCCTTTATTCATCTTTATAAAAAATGGATCACTTTTAAAATACATCAGGCAAGCCGCATACTTTTCTTCAACCTCCTCAATTTTGCCAGGTTCAAAGTACCAAAAAGCCGCTTTTTGATACAATTGACCGTTTACATAATACAGCTGAATAAGCTGCCCCCTTTCTTCTGAAATCAAGTATAAGGCTTCAACTCTAAACTCTTTGGTAAGGTCATTTGGCCCTTTTGTAGTGCTAAGAATGGTGGGCTCCTTTGACAAAAATCTAAACTGCTTAAACTTTTCGCTAAATAAGTTAATTGCATCATCTACGCTGGTACGATATTTTAACTCTCTCAATGATTTCACAAAAGGCTCATCTTGACCATAGGTGAGGCTA
>JAUHWX010000052.1 GCA_030427285.1 Bacteroidia bacterium | reverse complement strand
GGTTGTGCTGAAGGCCGCTCATCAGAAAGGTGGGTTGATCTTGACTTCTATGGTCACCAATTGGTGTTGCACATAGCAGATAATCCAAGTGAAAACAAAACCAACCCTGTGGATGGCCATGATGTGCCGGTGCCACACTTTGGAGTAGTACTCAGTTTGGAAGATTGGAATCAGTTGGCTGATCGCTTAAAAAAGCATCAGGTAAAGTTTATTATTGAACCCTACATTCGCTTTGAGGGCGAGCCTGGTGAGCAGGCCACCATGTTTTTTAAAGACCCTTCAGGAAATGCATTGGAGTTTAAAGCCTTTAAAGACTTGGCGCAACTGTTTGCTAAGTAAGCTAAGTTTTTATGAAAGAGTAGAGGAAAACAGTTCCCATGGAAAATCCAAATAAATCATCGTTAGAAACCGATGATTTATTTCTGATTCACTTGCCCTTTCCCTAAGTTTTTAAATGGGTTGGTCGCTCGATTTTTATAGGCATGAATACCTATTGCAATAAATAGTGCGACTGCCCACAATAAAGCTGTCCATTGCAAACTGGGTATTTCTCCCCAGTGCCGTACGGCTATAGCCAAAATGGCCCAAACGCCCACTACCGCAAATTCGCGCATGTTGCGAGTATAAATCATAAAGAGGTTCAGCAATCCGGCTACAGTAACCATGATTATCGTCCATTGTATTTCATTAAAAAACAGACTCCAATCGGCTTTGGCCAAATAGGCTGAAATATTGGCAATGGTGGCTACTGCAATCCATCCGCTATAAATGCAAATGGGCCACCATACCGTGGCAATGTAGCTTAGTGGAGCATCCCATCTCTCCATGTTTAGCCTTAGAATTATTTGAATTAATGAGAACAAAATCACCAACATTATAAGCACGCTTACTCCTGTTTGCTCATGGAGCCAAAACCACAGCCAGGCCGCATTGCCAAAGTTTGCCATTATCAACCAAGGACCTATTTGTAAAATACTATCAGTGTGCTTTCCATCAAAAAAGGCCTGCTTTATTTGGTTGAAACCTAAAACCAAAAGGTTTAAAAATATAAAACCCCAAATGGCAAAAGCATAACCTGCCGGGGTAAATAAATTATAGTACTGGTCACTCAACCCACCAACCGTATTTCCGTTTATCTCGCCCGTATTGCTCCAATAGTTCCAAAATATTACAGCTACGATTACCACCGTATTTAGGACTGCATATAATTTTTTCATCTTGCTGATTTTTGATTGAATTAACCTAAAAACCTGAAACCAGCCTTTCTGTTCAGTTTTCCCCTCAATTTCCAACCTTTGCCTAAAACTTCAGTCTTTGGTAAAAGTGACGCACTTGCATTGCAATCATGTCGCGCCATACCTTATTTTCCTATTTTTAGAACACAAATAAAATCACCTCAGCATGATCCGGATTATCCTAATTTCCGCACTTTTCTTTTTCAACCTACATACAGGTTCTGCGCAAGCCTTTGACAAGGAAAAGTTAGACAATTACCTGGAAGCATTAGAAGCCAATGACAAATTTATGGGCAGCGTGGCTGTTGCCAAAAATGGTGAAGTAATATACACCAAAGCTATTGGCTATGCCGATGTAGCCAGCAAAAAGAAGCCCGATGCGAACACGAAATACAGAATTGGTTCTATCTCCAAAACCTTTACAGCCACCTTGGTTTTAAAAGCTGTAGAAGAAAATAAGCTAAGCCTGAATCAGACGATTAACAAGTATTTCCCCTCCGTGACCAATGCCAAAAAAATAACCATCGGCAATCTTCTCAATCATCGCAGCGGCATTCACAATTTCACCAATGACGAAGTTTATCTGGAATATAATACTGAGCCAAAAACCGAAGCAGAAATGGTGGAAATAATCGCCAAGGCCGGCAGTGATTTTAAGCCAGACTCAAAAGCCGAGTACAGCAACTCCAACTACCTCTTGCTATCTTACATCTTGCAAAAAGCTTATGGCAAATCTTATTCGGATATTTTAGATGAGAAAATCATAAAACCAGCAAGCCTGAAAAACACAAAGTTTGGTGATAAGATTGATTTATCTAAAAACGAGTGCAATTCATACGAATATGTAAGTAGCTGGGAAAAACAACCTGAAACGGATATGTCTGTACCCATGGGGGCCGGAGCCCTTATTTCCACACCTTCAGATTTAACCCAGTTTTCTTTTGCGCTTTTCAGCGGAAAAATTATTTCTCAAGAAAGCCTAAAAACCATGACAACCATAAAAGACAACTATGGAATGGGGCTTTTTACCATGCCTTTTGGCGAAAAAACCAGCTATGGGCACACTGGTGGCATTGATGGCTTTAGTTCGGTTTTTGGATATTTTAAAGATGAAAAAGTTGCTTTTGCCATCACTTCAAACGGAAACAATTACAATCATAATAATGTAAGCATAGCCGTGCTTAGCGCTGTTTTTAACGAACCCTACGAAATTCCGGTTTTTAAAAGCGTTGAGGTTTCCTCTGCCGATTTGGACAAATACTTAGGAGTGTACTCCAGCCCGCAAATACCTTTGAAAGTTACCATCACGAAATCCGAAAACACCTTAATTGCACAGGCAACCGGCCAGCCTTCTTTCCCACTACAAGCCACTGCTGAGCATCAGTTTTCATTTGATAAGGCGGGGGTTGTTTTGGTGTTTGACCCACAAGAAAAGCAAATGACTTTAAATCAAGGCGGAGGCAGCTATGTGATGACAAGGGAGTAATGCGGTATTGAAAAACAATGTATCTTTTCATTTCAATGATTTGAAAAATGCGCATAATAGACTTCCCAACTACAGCTCCACAAGACCTAAGTGAAAAGAAAACAACCAAGAAATTCAAGAAGCTTCAGGATCGGCTTTTTGATTTGCAGCATCTGCTTTACGCCAATCAAAAAAACTCAGTGCTCATCATTTTACAAGGGTTAGACGCTGCTGGTAAAGACAGTACAATACGGCATGTGTTTTCTTGCCTCAATCCCACGGGTTGCAATGTAATTTCATTCAAAAAACCGACCGAAGAAGAGTTGATGTATGGATTTCTATGGCGTATTTACAAGCATCTTCCCGCCAAGGGAATGATACAGATTTTTAACCGATCGCATTATGAAGACATATTGGTACCAACCGTGCATAAAACTGCTGATAAAGCCAGGATTGAGCATCGCTATGGTTACATAAACGATTTTGAGCAACACCTTCAAATGCAAGGCACTGTAATTTTAAAATTCTTTCTCAACCTATCAGAAGAAGCGCAGCAAGCCAAATTGCAAGCACGTTTAAAAGATCCTAAAAAACGATGGAAATACGATGAGGCTGACACCAAAGAACAAAAAAACAGGCAAGCCTACTTAGAAACTTATGAGGAGATATTTGAGCGTTGTAGTCCTGAAATTCCTTGGCAAATAATACCCTCAGAAGATAAATGGTATCGAAACTATTTGATAGCAAATGCAGTGGCAGAAAAGCTGGAAACGCTTAATATGACTTATCCTAAATAACCATAAAAACTTCTTTCAGCACGTCATTTCCTACTATCCTGCTGGCGCTATCAAAAGCTACCTATCCATATCTTTAATGTTCATTAATTCATACCTTTGCCACCAATTTCTAAATTGAATTTTTATGAATCTTGCATCTATAATGTTAGGTATGATTGGTCCATGGCAAATAGTTCTTATCGTTGCTGCGGTACTTCTTCTTTTTGGTGGCCGCAAAATACCTGAACTAATGCGTGGACTTGGTGGTGGAGTAAAGGAGTTTAAGAATGCAATAAAGGAAGATGAAGACACCGATACCAAGGCTTCTTCATCTGAAAAAAAATAACCTTATCCCCTTTAATACCCGTCATCTTAATGGATTTTAAAACCTTAGCTGAAGTACAGGAAAAGTTGCACAATGGTGAATCATCCTGTACCCAACTGGTAGAATTTTATCTTTCTCGCATTGAGAATCATACTCACCTAAACGCTTTTGTAGAGGTGTTTGCTCATGATGCACGCAGCCGTGCCACTGTAATTGATCAAAAGATACAGCGCGGAAATGCGGGTAAATTAGCGGGATTGGTGATAGGTATTAAAGACAACCTGTGCTATAAAGGTCACAAAGTAACTGCTGCTTCCAAAATTTTGGAAGGTTTTGAATCTCTGTTTGACGCCACAGTAATAGAACGCTTATTGGCTGAGGATGCCATTATTATTGGCCGTCTCAATTGTGACGAATTTGCCATGGGTTCAGCCAATGAATTTTCTCATTATGGCCCGGTAAAAAATCCACATGACACTGCCAAAGTTCCAGGAGGTTCTTCTGGTGGTAGTGCAGCTGCAGTAGCTACCAATCTTTGTCATGCTGCGTTGGGTAGTGATACGGGAGGTAGTATTCGCCAGCCGGCAAGCTTTTGCGGAGTAGTTGGCTTTAAGCCTACTTATGGGCGAGTTTCCCGCCATGGTCTTATTGCCTACTCATCATCTTTTGATCAGATTGGACCTTTTACCAAAAGTGTAGAAGATGCCGCGTTGCTTTATGAAATAATGGCTGGTAAGGATGATTTTGACAGCACGCTTTCGCGAAAAGAAGTAGAGCCAATAGCGCTGGAATCTGCTGATAAGAAAAAGTTAAAAATCGGATACATCAAGGAGTGTCTGGTAAGCGAAAGCTTGGACGGTGAAATTCGCGATGGTATGATGAGTGTAATAGAAAAGCTAAAGGCTGAAGGACACACCGTAGAACCCGTAAATTCCCCGTACTTGGATTACATGGTTCCGGTATACTATGTACTTACAACAGCCGAAGCCTCATCCAACCTGGCTCGTTATGACGGAATCCATTTTGGCTACCGCAGCGAAAATGCTACAGATCTTGAATCTACCTACAAGCTTTCGCGCACTGAAGGTTTTGGAACTGAAGTGAAGCGTAGAATTTTACTTGGAACATTTGTACTTAGCAGCGGATATTATGACGCTTATTACGGTCAAGCACAAAAAGCAAGAATGCTCATCAAGCAGCAAACTGACCAAGTATTTGAAGAGTTTGATTTGATGCTTTCTCCTACCGCTCCTCACACGGCTTTTGAGATTGGCAAAAAACACACAGACCCTACCGTAATGTATCTTGAAGATATCTTTACAGTGCAAGCCAATATATGTGGCTTTCCTGCCGTTTCCTTACCTATGGGTCAACACTCCAATGGTTTACCTTACGGTATTCAATTGATGGCTCCCGCTTTTTCTGAAAAGGAACTGCTACAGTTTTCACACCAGCTTATGAACAGCAACGGTTGAAACTATAAAATTGCATAAGCAATAGACTTTTATAATTTTTCTCAACTTTGAGAAAACTATTTGACATGCCAGGGTTTTTTGTAAAATCCCTAGAAAAGTTTTATTATGCACGATAAATGTATTATCCACAGGATAAGGAACATAAACAATAAACTCTCTACCATTGAAAAAAATAATCACAACCACTATTGCCCTAATCTGTGGCTTTAGCCAAATCGCCACTGCTCATAGTTTTCTATCGGCCGACAAGGGTGATACCGACACCATAAAAAAAATAAAACCGCTAGAATTAGGGGATATTTCTCTAGCTGACGATCCCTTTGTAGCACGGCTTGACAGCCTTCTGAATATCAGTTTCTTTGTAACTGATTCTGCTGTTCAGTCTACCGAAGCTTTTGTAAATACAGAAGATACAGCCTTTGTAGTTCCTACCTTTTCGGATAGCATTTATATGGAAAGAATGGCGCTCCTTGATGCCAACACACCCTTTGATTTAGACTACAACGAATATGTAAAGCGCTACATTGATGTTTACTCCCAGCGAAGACGAGAGCAAGTAAGCCGCATGTTAGGCTTGGCGGAATACTACTTTCCGATGTTTGAAGAAGCATTAGACAAGTACAACCTTCCTCTTGAATTAAAATATCTGGCCATTGTAGAATCTGCGTTGAACCCTGCTGCACGAAGCCGAGTAGGGGCTGCTGGTCTTTGGCAATTTATGTACGCCACAGGGCGCATGAATGGCCTTACCACCACATCTTATGTAGATGATCGTAATGATCCCTTAAAATCTACCGAAGCTGCTTGTAAATATTTGCAAACGTTATATGGCATTTTTGATGACTGGAACTTGGCCCTGGCGGCATATAACTCTGGCCCTGGAAACGTAAATAAAGCCATCCGTAGATCAGGGGGAAAACGCAGCTATTGGGAAATTCGTCCATATCTGCCGCGCGAAACTGCTGGATACGTTCCTGCATTTATTGCTGTAAACTATATTATGAATTACTCCAGCGAACACTTCATTTTTCCCACGGATGTAAAACAGTCTTACTTTGCCACAGATACGGTTCTAATAAAAGAACAAATTAGTTTTGATCAAATCTCAAAGCTAATAGACATAACAGAAGACGAGCTAGCTTTTTTGAATCCTGCTTATAGATATAAGGTGATTCCTAAAAACACAAAAAAGCCGTACACACTTATTTTACCTTCACAAAAAATGGGTCTATTTATATCTAATGAAGATTCCATTTATGCTTTAGCCCAAAAGGATTTTGAACAAAAGAAGCCAGAAATACCAGCTGAAGTAGTGATGGACGAAAAAATCCGCCACACGGTTCGCAGTGGTGAGGTATTGGGCACTATTGCCGAAAAGTATGGTGTTTCCGTAAGTAGCATTCGAAGATGGAATGGGCTGAGAGGCAACACTATCCGCGTGGGGCAAGGCCTTACCATCTATCCACGCAAACTACCATCCAGCAATGTGGCATCATCTACACCCAAACAACCCACTGCTACGGATGGAAAAGGCGCTTACGTAACACATCAGGTGCGCAATGGCGAAACATTTTATAGCATTGCCAAACAATATCCGGGCATAAGTGCTCAAAACATCATGGGATGGAATGGCATTAGCAACGCCAGAAGCTTAAAACCCGGCATGAACTTAAAAATCTATCCAAACAGCTAAACCATGAGAAAACTCTGGCTCGCCCCGCTTTTCCTTCTTTTTTTTGGTTGTCAGGATGGATCCGAAAGCCAGATATTTTCTGAAACCCTGCCCTCCAGCAATGGAGGTCGCTTGGATATTATTGTTGTTGCCGAAGAATCGGTTTGGAGCGAGGTAGCCGGAGAAAAGTTTATTAAATATTTTGCACCTCAGCAAGATGGACTCCCGCAAGCGGAGCCTATATTTACCATAAGGCAAATTCCACCGGAATCATTCAACAGCCTATTGCACCGCTCACGAATTATTGTGGTTTTAGAAGAAGGTTCTGAATCTAGTTTGACGGTTGAAAAAGATAAGTTTGCCCGCCCTCAAACCTTCATTACATTTACTGCACCCAGCGGTACCGAGCTTGCCAAGTTGATTATAAAAAACCAGGAGGATCTTACCAAAATGCTGCATGATAGCGAAATGGAGCATTTGCAAAAACGGATTACCGCCAAGCCACAAGTTGTTCCACAGCTTTTGAAAGATCACCACGTTTCCATGAAAATTCCAGCTTCTTTTCAGATTGATCAAGAAAGTGAAAATGCTCTTGTGCTCTGGAACAAGTCGCTAAAAAGCGATCAAGGGATTTTAATTTACTTTGAACCCCTTTCAGAAGAAGATGCCCTTATTGGTGATCGTATTATACCCTTGCGGGATAGCCTCACAACCCATTATATAAAAGGCGATCGCGAGGGTAGCTTTATGGTAGTTGAAGATTATATACCACCCGTATTTTCGAACCTTAAAATAGACGGAAATTTTGCCATTGAAACACGCGGATTGTGGCGCACTAAAGGTGATTTTATGGGTGGGTCTTTTATTAACTACACCATTTTTGACGAAACCAACAATCAGCGAATTATGGTTGATGCCTTCATTTATGCCCCGGAAATAAAGAAACGAAATCTAGTACTGGAGCTTGAAGCTATTCTCCGTACTCTTGAAATTACTAACTAAGCAAGGTTTTTAACACTTGTAAAGATCGCAATTGGCCAAAATCAGTGATATGAAGGCGGTAATAGCTAAGCATAAACTCCAATAACCGCGAACGCCCCGCTTTAGTTAACCCCATCTTTAATGAGTTAGCTTTTTCCGCCTCTTGCATTTGCAGCCAAAGTTTGGTTTCATCCTTATTCAAGTAATGGTAATGCTCCAAGTTACTGGAGCTATACACCCCACTCTGAAGGTCAAAATACTCTTGGCCGCTTAAAGGCATTTGTGGTGCAAAACCCAAAAACCCCGTAAGCCTTAATAGGAAAAACAGATGAAAGTTGCCAATTCCCTCATTAAGCGTATCCAGCTCAATAAAGGCCTCACTTATAAAGTCAAATAAACCAGGGTTCGTCTCTTCCTCTTTTAATACATGAGCTAAAATTTCTGCCAAAAACATGGCCAAACTGCTTTTCACTGGGTCAAACCAAAGTTCACTATAGTGATGCGTCATTGACGCTTCCTTGATTCGCTTTAGCTCTCCTTTGCCTTTGGCATAGTACACTAAGTCCAATTGGCTTAGAGCCTGCACCATTGCCGGCTTTAGCACTCCTTTTTTAGAATGAATACTTCCTACAATAAAGCTTTTGATTCCGGTCTCCTGAGTGTAGGCTTTTACGATCAGGCTATTGTCGCCATACTTTACTGAGCCCAGTATCAAGGCCCGGGTTTTGGCCAGCATTAGTTTATAATCATGATTTTTGTAACAGCAGTGGCTGATCCGTCATCATTGGTAATGTAGGCCAAGTATACTCCAGATTTTACACGCTGCCCACTAAAACTTCTGCCTGACCATAAAGCTTGTCCACCCTCAGCAATAGTTTCGAAAACTATATTTCCTTCGATATCCGTAATTTTTACCTGAGCATTAGTTACCAACCCTCTTATAAGAATGGGGCCATCATAGCCAGGTTCTACAGGGTTTGGATAAGCAAATACGTCTACATGATTTTCTACACCTTGCGTAGCACCTCCCTGAAAAGAGACGATTCCTTGGTCTGTAGCAAAATATACCATACCTGTTATATCGTCAATTTCTATATCCAGTATATTATTACTCGGCAGCGGACTATTATCAATAGTGAAATTATAAATCTGCTCCTTACCGTTTTCTGAAGTATAAAACACTCCACTGCTTGCCGTAGCAAACCACTTTTTATTACTTCCGTCTACTTCAATATCATTAATGATTTCTGTGCCTAGCACACGCTCACCATTTCCATCACCATCTTCATCAATCACTATTATTTGAAAATCATAGTTGCGCTCTACCTCAAAAATATTTTGGGGGCTATACAGCACGGCCATCCCCTCGTTAGTTCCAAGCCAAATTTCACCATCCAAATCTTCAGCAAATGATAATACTGTTTCACTGGGCAAATTGCCAAAGCCTTCCTCTTTACCTAGGGCTTTTCTGTCACCTACAAGTCCGTCTTCGTTAATTTGAGCGACTACAACACCACCGTTTCTAACTTGCAACCATACCTGTCCTTCTGATGTATAAATGATATTTTTGATGGCATCTGAACTGCTAGTTAATGACCCTAGTGAGAACATTTCTATACTACCATCCTGGCGCAGCACACCCAAAGGTCTCTCTGTTTGACTGTTTGAAAACCAAATTCCACCCTCTTCATCCGCAGCAAATCCACCAATACGCTGCTCAGTCCCGCCTGCCATGGGTGTCATATTACTATTTTGTGAATTGAGGAGTTTTATAAATTGTCCATTCTTAAATTCTAATATTCCATTTCCATAGGATGAAGCATAATAGTGTGTTTCATCCTCAGGGTCAGTTATAAAGTCAATTATATCCTGATACTCATTATATTCGCTTGACACGTGGTTTTTCCAGGTATAATCTCTCAATTCATAGTATCCAAAATCCACAAAAGCCGGGCTCCAAACATCGGTATACCCTCCAGGCGCTACAAATAGGCGCTTATCATCGTGATACATTTTTGTAACGAATTTCCTTGTAGGGCTGTTGGGCAATATTTGCTCCGAATAAGAATTAATACCATCAAACTTTATCCAGGCAATCATGCCTATTCCACTAGTGCCTACCCAGTAAAACCCATTATCTGTGCTAATGGCCGAACAAGTGAGGGGAGGAATATCGAATGATTGAGCAGCAGACTGAAAGTTTTGAACCAAACTACTTCCATCCTTTTCTAGGGCTTGTGATCCAAAACTATTTGATATTAAAAGGTAGCCCTTATCGCTGCGCATATCATTTAAGTCGCCCTTAAAAATGGGATTTAATAAGCTAGGAGACCATCCCTGACCATCGTTATACAATATTTCGTCATTATTGTCTTGATACACAAATACTCTATCCTCGATGGCGCACACGTAGGAGATGTCCGTTCCTAAAGAAGTAATTGGGCTCCAACTTTCAAAAGTCAATAAAGGGGCGTTTCTATTAGCGGCAAATAAACCAAGCTCAGTGGCGGCAAATACACTATCATTAGAAAAAGCCATCTGGTTTACGGCAAGAGTCACTCCATTTGGCCCAATCACAAAAGTTTCTTCAACTATACCACGCTGCAAATCATACTGAACAATTCCAAAGTTGGTACAGATGTAAGCGTATTTACCTTCAGTTTCAATATGATTGATTTGCTTAAGACCCGTATAGCTCGGGCTTGCCTTTATATCCTGCATGTTTTCAATATCTCCTCCATCATATAAGTCCATGTTTCCATTTTCATAGCCTATAAGTAGGGTTTTATACTGCTCTGACCATCCTAAACATGAAAGGGACACATCGCTTAGAGCATTAACCTTGGAAAGGCGCTCTATATTTTGCTCCTCATGATCATAGATAAACAAGCCTTGATCAGTAGCGCAATACAATATTTTATCGCGCTCCACCATATCTTTTATATTTCCATAGGGTAAATGATCGAGCCATACACCAATGGATGATGACGTTTGTGCGATGCCCAACAGACTGAATGACAAGATGAAAATTGCAAATAGTGGTAATCTCATGCTATATAAATGTGATTGCTTGAAGTAGTTAACGCGAAACTATTCAAAAATGATATGAAACTGCCATATTCTCCGTTGTTGGATATTAATATCTTTGTTGGCTTTATGATTACGTTTTACAAGATCATAATACATATAAATATAGAAATACAGATAAATGGGATGCACTAATTGTAGTAGTAACGGGCTTCCCAAAGGTTGCAAGAGCAATGGCTCGTGCGGTACCAGTAGCTGTGATAAATTATCCGTTTTTGACTGGCTCTCTAACATGGAGCAGCCAGCAGGCAAAAAGTTTGAATTTGTAGAAATACGCTTCAAAAACGGTAGAAAGGAGTTTTATAAAAATACACAGGATCTCCCTGTACACATAGGCGACAATGTAGCTGTGGAGGGTAGCCCTGGACATGATATAGGTACTGTTTCTCTTACCGGAGAGCTGGTACGCCTACAAATGCGGCAAAAGAACGTAAAGCTCGATGCCAGTGATTTTAAAAAACTCTATCGCAAAGCGAATACCCGCGACATTGAAATTTGGCAACAAGCCCGAGAAAGAGAACAAGAAACCATGGTAAGAAGTCGTGTGCTTGCACGAGAACTTAAATTGGTGATGAAAATAAGCGATGTAGAGTATCAGGGTGACGGCAACAAGGCTACCTTTTATTACACGGCTGAAGAACGCGTAGATTTTAGAGAACTGATTCGAGTTTTGGCTTCCGAGTTCAAAATCAGAGTAGAAATGCGACAAATTGGTGCTCGCCAGGAAGCTGGTCGTGTGGGTGGAATAGGCTCGTGTGGACGAGAGCTTTGCTGCTCTACCTGGCTTACAGATTTTAGATCTGTAAATACCGCTGCTGCTCGCTATCAGCAGCTTTCGCTAAATCCTCAAAAACTTGCCGGACAATGCGGAAAATTAAAATGCTGCCTCAATTATGAGCTGGATAGTTATTTGGATGCATTAAAAGAATTTCCTGATACATCTCAAAACTTATATACCCAAAAAGGTGAAGCCCTCTTTCAAAAAATGGACATCTTTAAGGGTAGACTATGGTACGCTTACCGCGAAGGTGGCACAGACTGGGTGGCCATGGATGTGAGCAAAGTGAATGAGATAATAGCAGAAAATAAGCAGAACAAAAAGCCCGCAGCACTAGAAGATTTTATGGTGGTAGAAGATACTATTGCCTCGCCCACTTATGAAAGTGCTATTGAGCAAGACAGTATCACAAGATTTGACCAGTCTAAATCTCGAAGCTCGAAAAAACGCAAGTCTAAAAAACGCCCCCAAGGAAGCAATAATCCTAATGCTCAAAAAGCCCAGGGAAATAAACCTAAACCTCAAAAGCCTAAAGGACAAGCACCTAAAGGCAACGGGAAATCTCAGGGTGAGGGAGGTCAACCACAGTCAAAATCCGGACAGAAACCGGGGAGACCAAATAACAATAGAAACAGAAGACGTCCACCACAAAATAAAAAAAAGAGTGAGGAATAAAGTGCTGGTATTATTGGCTGCCACTGTGTTGGCTTCATGCGGCCCTTCGCCCATATATGAAGACTACGTACCCATTTCTAAAAATGGTTGGCACAAGGACAGCCTTGTTTCTTTTACTGTAGAAATAGATGACACGCTGGCAACTTATCAAATCGTGTGGCACTTGCGCAATAATGATGATTATGAGTTCAGCAATGTATATTTGTTTAGAGCCGTAGCGTCTGATAGAGGATTAGAGTTTAGCGATACTGCACAATTTGATCTGGCTGATGCTTACGGAAAGTGGCTGGGCAAGGGTGTTGGCGAATTAAAAACCAATACCTGGCCTTTCAAGCAGGGGTATCTACAATTTAACCGCTCAGGAAATTATACATTTACTTTGCAACAAGCTATGCGTGTGGAATACCTTAAGGGCGTAGAAGATGTGGGTTTAGGCGTTTATAAAATTGAGAATACAAAAGATGGCGAATAAGAAAACCAAGGATGACTTCAGAGCTTATGTAAAATGGTTGTGGGTTCTCTTTGGGCTCGGAATATTCTCTACTTTCCTATTGATAGCTCTTGCAGCTGTTGGCGCTTTTGGCAAATTGCCAACTTTTGAGGAAATCGAAAACCCTAAGAGTAATCTTGCCAGCGAAATCATAACCTCTGACAATAAAGTACTTGGTAAATTTTATAAGGAAAACCGCACCCACACCGAGTACGAAAACCTTTCACCACACCTCGTTAATGCATTTGTTGCCACCGAGGATGAACGTTACTACCAGCATAGCGGAGTAGACTTTCAAGCCTTGGCACGCGCCATTTTTCGCTTAGGGAAAGATGGTGGAGGTAGTACCATCACTCAGCAATTGGCCAAGCAGCTTTTTCACGAGCCTGCCCGCAGTGTACCGCAGCGTATCAAACAAAAATTTATGGAGTGGGTAATTGCTGTAAAGCTTGAAAGACAGTATACAAAGCAAGAGATTATCGCCATGTACTTCAATCAATTTGACTTTATATACCAAGCCGTTGGAATAAACTCTGCCGCCAAAATTTATTTTGATACTACCCCCGACAGTCTCACCATCGAACAGTCTGCGATATTAGTAGGAATGCTAGTAAACCCCTCTTATTACAACCCAAGGCGCGATACTGTGCGTATGAAAACTCGCAGAAATGTGGTGTACCAGCAAATGATGCGTAATGATATGATTTCTCAGGAGCAGTTTGACACCCTCAAGGTTCGTCCGCTCCGAATTAAATTCTCAAGACAAAGCCACCTGGAAGGCCTGGCGCCCTATTTTAGAGAATATCTGAGAGCATTTATAGCTAAGTGGGTAAAAGAAAATCCAAAAGCAGATGGCTCCGAGTATAATATTTATACAGATGGTCTAAAAATATACACCACCTTAGATTATCGAATGCAAGGCTATGCTGAAGAGGCAGTGAAAGAGCATTTTTCCAACCTTCAACGCGTTTTCTTTATGAAAGAAAAAGGTAGAAAATACGCTCCTTTTCACAACGTGTCTGACGACCAGATTGAGTTGATAATGGAACGTGCAAAACGCAGGAGCAATCATTACAAAAGCTTGATGAGAAATGGTGTTTCGAAAGACACTATTGACAAAATATTTAACACTCCTAAGCACATGACCGTGTTTGGTTGGGATGGTGATTTTGATACTATTATGAGCCCTATGGATTCCATACGCTACTACAAATACTTTTACCAGGCGGGTATGATGTCGGTAGAGCCCCAAACGGGCTTTGTAAAAGCGTGGGTTGGCGGAATCGACTATAAGCATTTTAAGTACGATCACGTAAAACAAGGGAAACGACAAGTAGGGTCCACCTTTAAACCATTTGTATACGCAACTGCCATTAAGCAAAAGCATTATTCCCCGTGCTTTACAGTACCCAATGTGCAAACCTGCATTGAACAAGGAAAATTTGGCCTCCTTCAAGACTGGTGTCCTTCAAATTCTGACAATGAATATGGCGGATTTTATACTCTAAAGAAGGCACTCGCGAAAAGTGTGAATACCGTAACTACTTACCTGATGAAACAGGTTGGGCCTGAACCAGTGGTAAGGCTTATCAAAGAGATGGGGGTGACCAGCGAAATTGATATTCAGCCCTCAATAGCCTTGGGAACATTAGATTTATCTGTATATGAAATGGCTGGAGCTTACACAACATTTGCCAATAAGGGTGTTTACACTGAGCCCATTATGGTTACCCGAATTGAAGATAAAAATGGAGTAGTGCTGCAGGAGTTTACACCCCGCACCAACGAGGTAATGAGCGAAGAAGATGCCTATGTCATTTTGGATTTAATGAAAGGTGTAACGCAAGGTGGAACAGGTGTAAGACTTCGTGGAAAATATGGCAGCTACCCCAATGATGTGGTTACCGGCTACCCTTGGGGATTTGAAAACCCCATTGCAGGAAAAACTGGCACCACCCAAAACAACTCTGATGGCTGGTTTATGGGTGTTGTACCTAATTTGATAACAGCCGTATGGGGCGGCTGTGAAGATAGAGCGGCTCACTTTGGAAGCATCACCTACGGGCAGGGAGCAACGGTGGCATTACCTGTATGGGCATTATTTATGGAAAAATGTTATGCTGACAAACATCTAAAAGTGAGCAAGGCCGATTTTGAAAAACCAATTGAACCCATTAGCGTTGAGCTAAATTGTAAGCAGTTTGAAAATGATGAAGGGGAGATTATAGAACAAGAAAGCCCTACTGATATAGACAACGACATAGCCCTCTAATAAAATTACCACATTATGATAAATAAAGTAGTAGCTGGCGCCAAAGAGGCAATAGCCGGAATAAAAGACAACATGACTTTGATGTTGGGCGGTTTTGGCCTATCTGGAATTCCTGAAAATAGTATAAATGCTTTACGCGAAAGCGGAGCCACAAACCTTACCTGCATAAGTAATAATGCAGGTGTAGATGATTTTGGACTTGGCCTTTTGCTGCAAACACGTCAAATCAAAAAGATGATTTCTTCCTACGTTGGTGAAAATGACCTTTTTGAAAAACAAATGCTTAGTGGCGAGCTTGAAGTAGAGCTAATCCCTCAAGGCACATTAGCCGAAAGATGCCGTGCCGCTGGTGCAGGAATTCCGGCATTTTTTACCCCAGCAGGCTATGGTACCGAAGTGGCTATGGGCAAAGAAGTTCGGTGGTTTAACGGAAAACCACATATTCTTGAACACGCTTTTGATGCTGACTTTGCCTTTGTAAAAGCCTGGAAAGGTGACGAAGCAGGCAATCTCATCTTTAAAGGAACATCAAGAAACTTTAATCCTCTAATAGCAATGGGTGGCAAAATCACCGTGGCCGAAGTAGAGGAATTAGTGCCTGCCGGTGAACTTGACCCTAATGAAATTCATACGCCAGGTATTTTTGTACAGCGCATATATCAAGGTGCCTCGTATGAAAAAAGAATTGAACAAAGGACTGTGAGACAAAGGCCAGCTTAAAAATTTTGAGTGGCTCTTATGACCAAGGTCGAAAAAGCAGTTTATCCTATTCTTGCGTTTATTGCGATTAGCTATGTAAGTCTACGTGCTTATCTCAATCCATTTATTAATGATGAGGCCTACACTTTTTTGTACTTCGTGTGGACAAATAAGTTTATTCCCTTTGACACCCTTTTATGGTCTGCCAATAATCATCCGTTGAACTCCTTTCTTACTTGGGTTTGCTATAAACTCTTTGGTATGGATGAATGGGTATTGCGCCTGCCCAATATTCTGGCTTTTATTATTTTCACTTTTTACACATTCAAGTTTGGCTCTTTGTTCAAAAACTTCATCATCCGTTGGAGCTTTTGGATTTGTATTTTGGCCACACCCTACTTACTGGAATTGTTTAGCTACAGCAGAGGATATGGCCTCTCTATAGCTTTTTTTACTGCCGGTATTTGGCATTTTTTACAAGCTTCTAAAAAGAATGACCAGTTATCAGATTGGCATAGTTGGCTTTTTATGACTTTGGCCATGTTTTCCAACCTCAACCTAGTAAACAGTTACTTTATATGGCTCCTGCTTTTCGGCTTTTTTAGTTTTGATAAATCACATTGGGTCAAGTGGCTTTTTAATGTGCTTATAAGAGCTGTCGTGCTTATTCCCCCTATAGCCATGGGTCTTAAACTGAAAGCACATGGTGAACTATACTTTGGCTTTGACACCAGTATCCGCGACAGTTTTCACTCTGTTTTGGAAATTATATACGGCAGCATATCTTCCCTGTGGGATATCCTGGTTTTTGTTATTATTATAGGTACTATCCTTGGAATAATTGCTAGTGCAATTAGATCCGGAAAAATCAAAACTGCCTATTTTATAATAGGTACATTTCTCATATTAAATATACTTGCCACACTTTTTCAGTTTTGGTTTTTAGATGTGAGCCTCCCCCGTGAGCGCACCATGATTCATTGGTATTTTCTACTTGTAGCCTCCCTATTTTTTGGCTTACATTTTCTTCACACTTATTGGAGTAAGGCTTACCTCCTAAGTATTCCTCTGTTGCTAATGCCCATAGCCCAGGCACATCGCTACAACTTACATTCAGCCT
>JAUHWX010000051.1 GCA_030427285.1 Bacteroidia bacterium | reverse complement strand
ATGTACCTCTACCATCCTATCCTCAGAAACAAAAGCCGGGTAAAATTCATACGACAAAAGGCTATCCGTATAAAGTGTAGAAGCATCATCCATATCATAAGAATGTCCATAGCGCACCACACAATCCACGGTTTTACCAGAATATTCTTCATAAGCCGCAATCTCAACTTTAGGGCGATGACTCTTGCCGAAATCTCCCAGAGAATTTTGCGGCCAAGTTTCTTCTTTCCACTTTACAGGGAAATGTACAGCATAAGCCTCGTAATTATCTAAAACCACCAAATCCTTATCAGCAGCGAGATAAAGCCCGATATGGTAATGCAACCAGTGGTAAGAATAGTTAAGCGGCAGCACCGTTGAGCCTTCAGGAATATAGGCCTCAGCTTCCATTATTTGCAATGCATCCTCTTCCAGTTCTTCAGCCTTACCCAGCTGGTATGGCAGCTTGTAAAGGTTTAAAGCAATAAAGGCCAAACCAAGAATTAGGGTAATAATATTAGTCTTAGCATTGAGTACGAGCCAAAACCCCCAAACCAGGAAAAAGCACAAGGAAAAGCGCAAGCTCAAGAATCCCCCGGTAGCCATAGAATCGGGAAGAATGAAATACAACGCCAATAGTAACAATCCTGTGATAAATAGAGAATCAATTAGCTGAAAGCCTCTTTTTTCCTTAAATCGATATACGAAGATTGTTATCAGCGACAAGGCAAAAATCACATTGTACATTACAGAATAGTAGGTCTCTTTACCATCAATGGTAACGATGGGAAGCGCCAAATAAATTCCCTTTAGCTGCTGATGCAGTTCGGTTTGGTTAAACTGAAAAGGTTCGGAATTGCCAAGTATGAATTGAAGACAGAAGACTACCGTTGGCAAACCCGTCAAAGCAAAAGTCCACACCTGCTTTAGGTTTGTAAAACGCTCCTTTATAAGTTGAAACAAAAAGTAAAAACCTAAGGCCATCATAGCTACCATTGCCGGAAAAAGGTGAAAAACTGCTGTAAGGAAAAGCATAATCGCCCAAGCCAATATGGCCCCCGAACTACCTTTTACATAAGCTCGATGTGCCAAACCAATGCTAAAAAACATAAAAGCCAGACTGAGCGAAAAACTCTGAAAACCGATATAAAAACAAAAGTTATGCGTCAGCGGAAAGATTAAATAAAACAGCGGATTGAAAGTCCCTCCAAACTGTTTTACGGCATATCTAAAGCTTATTGGAAACAAAATAAGGTACAGCACACAAACCAGCTTTTCGGCTATGGCAGCAGGAAGCCAGGCATTAAATAATGTAAGCAGCAAATGCCCTCCAAGATTTGGAATCAACTCATATCGCAACGCAAAAAAATCCTGATATGGCGAATCAGGATTGCTTAAAAGACTGGCGATGATATTGGAATTATAAAGATGTGCCGGGCCATCTCCTGTAAAAAAGTACTCCACCCCAAGCACAGGAATAAGATTAACCAATAGTAGCACCCAAAAGAGGTAACGCTCGTTTTTATTCCAAAATGTGAGGATTTTATTCTGCAACTGATGTTAGGTTTTAAAAGGAGCCAAATTAATTGAATTTATCCATCGGATGCAATGAAGGCGCATATGTCATGCATGCCGCCATACGGTAAGAATGGTTTTGTAAAAGAATGTAGCTCCCTAAACTTACGCCCTGTGGCTTGACCCCTTAAATTTCAACAGGCCAAAAATACTTTACAAATGTTTTAGCTTTACCCCTGATAGTTTGAGAGAGTGTGATGCTGCATTATTTTGATGCCTCCAAACTCTACCTTAAACTTATCAAACAATATGTAGATATTGATTAAATAAACTCTTTCAAATGGCTTCATTCTTTTGGTACACGTATAAACTTATCAAAATCATCCTTAACGGAATCCGGCATGACCAAGAGTTTCGATTCTTGCTAATATTCATTGCTTTGCTGCTTACATGCTCTACCCTATTTTACACCAAATATGAAGGTTGGTCTATAGTAGATTCGCTATACTTCTCGGTGATGACCATGTCTACCGTTGGTTATGGTGACTTTGTTCCTTCCACAGCTTCAAGCAAAATTTTCACCATCGTTTTCACTTTCCTATCCATCGGAGTTTTTGTTGCTTTTACGGCAAAAGTTGTGAAAATAGCTTTTGAAACTAAACCCCAAAAAAACGCAAAGAAGAAGACCTGAAACTTTATCTGCATATAGCATATCTGAACCTTGCAGCTTCAGTCCTTTACTTTTCAAATCTTATCAAAAGCCCAAAAACCACTTTAAAAATTTTAGTGTTTAAGTAGAAGTGCAGAAATTGCTCCGTTGTGATTGTATTTATCTTGTATTATTATACATATCGTCATACACCAGTTGAAAGATATATTCAATCATTTCTGATTTTTCTATTTTGATACTCATGTATTGGACAGGAAAAATGATAGTAAAACAGTCATTTAACTACAATGATTAATAATTTTAGCCCCCATAACTTTTAAACTCACATCTTAAGAATGAAAAATATAGTTCTATCCCATTTCTTGTTAATATTAACCACTTGGATAGGCACCTCGGTACATGCCCAAAATCGGATTGGGAACTATGGTTTTAACGGTATTGTCCATGCAATTGTGAACACACCAGATGGCAGCACTTATGTGGGAGGTGAGTTTACCCAAATAGGATTGTACTCCGGGAATGGTGTTATCATGGACACCAGCATTGGCACCTGGGATTTAAAAGACACCAAAGTAGAAGGGAATATTCTTAGTTCTGTTGCCATTCCTCAAGCATTCGGAGGCGGTTGGTACATCGGTGGTGAGTTCAAAAGCATTGATGGGCAAGTACGTAATCGCTTAGCACGCATTAATCCCGATGGTTCTTTGCATCCGTTCAATCCAAATATGGATTATGCCGTAAGGGCCTTAGCTGTTGATGCCAACGGTAACCTTTATGCAGGAGGATCGTTTACAACCATTGGTGGATCAATAAACCGTAATAGTCTGGCAAAATTTGATGCAACGGGTACTTTAACCAACTTTAACCCAAATATTACAGGGGGAAATAGCACAGCCGTTTATGAACTCGTTTTTGATGCGAATGGCAGCCTGTTTGTAGGTGGTGACTTTACTACAATTGGTGGAGCAACAACACGTAATCGATTAGCAAAGTTTGATTCAGCTGGAGTTCTCGAAAGCTTTAATCCAAATTTTAGTTGGATGGTTTATGCTATTGCATTCGATGCACAGGGAAACTTGTATGTTGGAGGTAATTTTTTATCAGTTAATGGACAAAGTTATAGTCGCCTGGCAAAATTTGATTCATCTGGAGTGCTAACCTCTTTCAGCCCAAATCCAGATTACGCTGTGCTAGACCTAGCGGTAGATACAAGCGGAGGCCTGTATGTTGGTGGTTGGTTTAATTCTATAAGTGGTGTAAGCCGTAACCATCTGGCAAAATTTAATTCATCTGGAACTATAATGAACTTTAATCCACTCAACATAAGTAGTTTGAATACTGTCGTTAATACTCTGGCAATTGATGCTACTGGAAACCTTTATGTTGGAGGTGAGATTGGGCTAATAGGCACAGCCTCCCGAAACAGATTGGCCAAATTCAATCATTCAGGGGTATTGACGAGCTTCGATCCAAATATGAACGATATGGTATTAACCGTAGCGCTTAATGACAGTGGAAGCATATTTGCAGGGGGTGAGTTTTTCACAGTTGGAGGTGATTCAACTCGCAGACGACTGGCAAAGCTTGACAATGAAGGACAGCTAACTAGCTTTAATCCAAATATGAATAGAGCTGTTTATTCTTTGGCAAGAGATACAAGCGGGAACTTATATGCAGGAGGAGATTTCTATTTAGTAAGCGGATCATCAACACGGAATGGAATTGCCAAATTCAACAATAATGACGTTCTAACAAGTTTTAGCCCAGTTGTAAATCAGCAAGTAAATGCGCTGGCACTGGATGCAATCGGAAATATTTATGTAGGTGGTGATTTTAATAAAATAAACGGAACAACCCGAAACCATATCGCTAAACTCGACCCTACAGGTACCTTAATGAGTTTTAATCCCAACACAAACGCTGCTGTGCACGCTTTAGCAGTAGATGTAAATGGAAATCTATACGTTGGAGGAATATTTACAACTATTGGCGGAACGACTACTCGAAACTATATAGCCAAATTTGATTCTTCTGAAGTACTAACAAGCTTCAACCCAAATATAAACGGCAACGTATTGGACTTTGCACTTGATGACAAGGCAAACCTTTATGTTGGAGGAGCTTTTACTACCATAGGTGGGTCTACAATCCGAAATCGTTTGGCAAAATTTGATGCATCCGGGAGTTTAACAAGCTTTAACCCCAATTTGAACGAAGCTGTTTTATCCTTAGCTATTGATACTTCGGGTAACTTATATGCTGGGGGAAGTTTCACCTTAATTGACAACATTGCCAGAAACAGACTGGCAAAATTTGATTCTGCAGGTATCTTAACAAGCTTTAGTCCGAATATGAGCCAGTGTGTTGCCGAATTGGCAATTGACGCCAGCCAAAACTTGCATGCGGGAGGTTGCTTTATGGGCAACTATGCTTATTTCTGTTTTACACCACCCACTATAACTACTGTCGATTCAGGAGCAATATGCGGGACAGGCTCAGTAACCTTACAAGCCACTGCAAGTGGTGGTGCTGCCATTAAATGGTATACAGACTCCATCGGAGGGAGTCCATTGTTCTCTGGAGCAACGTTCACCACCCCTATTATTTCTTCGACAAAAACTTATTATGTTGAAGCCGATAACGGTGGGTGCAGCAGTAATCAAAGAATTCCTGTTATGGCAACTATCGGCACCACAACTCCAAATGCCCCTACAGGCCCTACAAACCAATCTTTTTGTGATGTAGCAACCGTTGCCGATTTATCGCCCACAGGAATAGGAATTAAGTGGTATGATGCACCAAATGCCGGAAACTTACTATCAAAAGCAGATACTTTGACATCATCTACACAGTACTACGCCTCACAAACTTTGAGTGGTTGCGAGAGTACAAGTAGGCTTGCTGTTGTGGTTACAATTAATTCAGTTGATACTTCTGTAACCAACAATTCGCCACTGCTGACGAGCAACGAACAAGGAGCTATTTACCAATGGTTGGATTGTGCCAATGGATATGCTCCAATTAATGGCGAGACTAATCAAAGCTATACCGCTACTGCTAATGGCCAATACGCTGTGGCAGTAACTCAAAATGGTTGCACCGATACATCTGCTTGTTTTGCTGTTCTAAACATTGGCATTGAAGAGAATTCTTTTGGCAAATCACTTAGAGTCTTTCCTAATCCAACTACCGGGAATTTTTCTATTCATTTAGGAAATGTTTACCCAAATATTCAGATTACAATTACTGACATTTCTGGTAGATTGATCGCCTCAAAAACAGTGGGCAATACCGATGTTTTAGACCTTAATATTGATGAAAAAGCTGGCATGTACTTGGTCAAGTTAAAGTCAGGTGATAAAAGTGCTATGGTTAAACTCATCAAAGAATAGGTCGTTTGTATTCTCTACTCTTTAAAGTCAGTGAGTATTTTAATAACTCCTCGAGGGAAGGTTTCTGCCCTTTACTTTTCAAATCTTATCAATATCCCCAAAAAATTACCTGACAAATGTTTTAGCTTTACAGTTTAAGCTCTGGAAAGAGGTTGTAATTGAAAAAATAATTAGTAAAACATATTAATATTTGTACTCAAACGATACATTTTTTACCAATAATTGAAATATGAAACTAACAATCCTCACGCTAATTGCAGCACTTGGAATCCTTACATCAGCACAATCGCAAACCATTCAAGAAATACAAAATAAGGTGACTGACTGTTTTGAATCAAATGACTATAAATGCTCTGAAAAGTATCTTAAGAAGTTGATTAAAAAAGATAATAATAGTGATAAGTTATCTTCCTACTATTCTGACTTAGGCACCTCACAGAGAAGGCTTGGAAGAAAAAATGAAGCACTTCAGTCTTATAATACTGCGATTGAAATAAACCCAAAGATTCCAGTTTACTACACGAATAGAGCAACCCTTAAGTCTCAACTTGGTGATATCAACGGTGCATTAGAAGACTATGAATCTGCACTAGAAATTGACATCCAATTTGAGACGGTATATATTAACCGTTCTTCGCTTTATGAAAAGCAAGGAAATGTTGATAAAGCTATTTCAGACCTTCAAACCTTGTTAAGCTATCATCCTAATAACTTTAAAGCAGCTTCCAATTTGGCTATCCTAAAGAAAAGAAATGGAGATCTTCAAGGGGCACTTAAAGATTACAATGAACTAATTGAAAAAAACCCGAATGAAGCTATTCTGTATAATAATAGAGCTGACACGAAAATGAAGTTAAGCATATATGAAGAAGCTCTTTCGGACGCTGACAAAGCCATCGAACTCGACCATAAATACGCTGTCGCATATGTCACAAAAGGTGAAATCCTGCTAAAGCAAAACCGAACTAAAGAAGCCTGTGTGTTCTTTAACAAATCAATTGAACTGGGCTTAAACCCATCTATAATTCAGTCATTGATGAAAGATTGTAAGTAAAACTCATAATATTACTTTATATAATTACCAGCATCACTTACTAATTCATAGTATCAATTCATAATGAAAAAACTCATCACCCCCATCTTACTTTCAACAGCGCTATTTGCCTGCACCAATACCACAAACAACAAACCTGAAACTTTAGAAGAAACAAAAGCCGAAACCGCAGCTGAGCCAAAGGAAGTAAAGGAGTCCTTTCAGGAAATAAACACAGACGAAGCATTGATTGCCACCGCACTTATGGCTGCTCCTGCCGAAAGCCGTGAAAAATGCACTGTAATTGGCTACAACATGGCCGGTGAGTTTGTTACCCTAAAAGAAGGAAGCAATGAATTCATCTGTTTGGCAGATGACCCTAAAAAGGACGGCTTTAGTGCAGCTTGTTATCATAAAAGTTTGGAGCCCTTTATGGCGCGTGGTCGCGAATTAAAGGAGGAAGGAAAAAACCACAATGAGATATTTGATATCCGCGAGGAAGAAGTAAAATCGGGTAAGCTGAAAATGGGGGACCCTGGTTCAACTTTGCACATTTACTATGGCGCCAAAGCCATGTATAATCCTGAAACCAATTTAGTTGATGGTGCACAATATCGCTATGTGGTATACATTCCTTGGGCTACTTCTGAGTCTACCGGTTTGCCAGAATCTCCAGTGGAACCAAACCATCCTTGGATAATGAATCCCGGGACGCATAGAGCGCATATAATGATTACTCCGCTTAAAGGTGAGGAATAAACACTCGTTCAACAATGCAAAAACTCTTATTATTCCTTAGCACCATTACTCTTAGTTGTAGCTTAAATGCTCAGGTTGAATTTGGCAACCTGAAAGGGAAATGGATCCAGGCCACCATCAATGATTCGGGAGAGCTCGTGATCCAACCTAGCCGCGGTGGTTTAGATATGATTATTTTTAGTGATGATAATGAACTAAAGTTTGAAGGAGCTGATCACTGCACCGGAGGAGTTGATAAATCAGGCAAATCGCAATTAGATAAGACTGTCTCCACGCTTACCTTTTACTATACCACCCGCCATGACCCCTACTGCGGAGTAAGTGAAATTGACGAAACCGAGGTTTACACAATTGAGAAACTAAGCCCAACTAGTTTGATTCTGTCAGAAATAAACTCCAATGACCAAAAACGGTTTTCTGCCTTTATGATAGTAAATGATTAACTATATTGAGCCTTCAACTTTAAACTATGGACTCAAGCCTCAATCATTTTAGAGCTTCTCAGGGCAGAAGAAATCAGCGCCAAGAAAAGAAAGGCAGAAAATACAACGCTAAGAATGCGGCTGCAATACGTGTAGCCTACAAGTCGCAATTAAAACAATCAGATTTCAGCGAGGAGGACAAGCTTGCTTTAAGAAATCGACTTATTGCTGAACAAAAGAAAAAGAGAGTCAGAAATCTTATCATTCTTTCAATTACAGCGATTTGCACCACAATTGGCTTCATATGGGTACTTCTATATCTGTAATGCGTCAGGCATCTACTGACTGTGGTCTGCCGACTATCAAACTGTTAATATCTCTTCCTTCATCTTTCAATCCACACCGCTTACCTTTGGCGCATGATATTTATTTTTGGATACCATCCTATTACTAAAATTGAAGGTCCTGTGGAGGAGCATGAATGCCCCAACTGCCACAACACCAAGCACTGGCTGCTCGGCAAAATGACCTATTATATAAATGTGTTTTTCATTCCCCTCATCCCTACCCGTACCGAGCATTTTAAGATTTGCCCTATTTGCAAATTCAAAAATGAAATAACGCGTGAGGATTTTAGCATGGCTAAAGATTTTGCCAACCTAAATAAAGAGGCTGTGCACAGCGATATGACTGAGCAGGAATATGAAAAACGCCTAAAGCAATTGCACACATGAGAAGACCAGAACCAGGTGAATATGCCCCATACTATGAAGGATATGTGAGCCGCACCCGTGGTGCCAATCACCTTCAAAATTTGCGTGACAGCGCTGACGATCTGGTTCATTTTCTCGAAAACCTACCAACCGAAAAGTGGGACTATGCCTATGCTCCCGGTAAATGGACGATAAGCCAAATGATACAACACCTTATAGATTGTGATTTGGTATTTATTTACCGCGCACTGTGGATAGCTCGCACCGGTGGTGGCATTTTACCCGGCATGGATCAAGATCAATGGGTAGAATCTGCAAGTAAATCCCAGCGCAAACCGCAAGAGTTAATGGATGAGTTCATCGCTTTGCGCAATTACATTGTTAGCACTTTTAAAAGCTTTACAGAAGAAGACATTGAGAAAGCAGGAAACGCCAGCGACAAAGACGTTGTGGTAAACAGCATTGCCTATATTATTGCAGGTCACACCTTTCATCATTTGGCTATTTTGAAAGAACGCTACGTATGAGAGTTTTAGCTTGCTTGTTTATTATTCTCGCACTTTCGGCATGTGATGCTCCCATTCCCGCTAATGAAAACAAAGGGCTGAGCACTACGCAAAAACGTGAAGTGATAGACTCACTGATGCAAGCCCAGCAAGACGCCTGGAACACGGGTAGTTTGGAGGCCTACATGCAAACCTATAAGCAAAGTGATTCTTTAATTTTTGTGGGTAGCCGTGGGCTCAATTATGGTTGGAACACCACACTGAGCAATTACCAAAAATCTTATCCCGATAAGGAAGCTATGGGAACTTTACAGTTTGAAAACCTGGAGTTCAAAGATTTGGGAAGCGAATATTCTTTTATGATTGGGCGCTGGCATTTGTTTCGCAGCGCTGATACTTTAAGCGGGAGCTACTCACTGCTTTGGCAATGGGATGGGAAATCGGCCAGCATTATTGCCGACCATTCCAGCTAAAATAGACGGAGCCTTTATGGTTTAGAAATCCTCTATGTTCTGAACATTTTAGCACAGCCCGCCTTACATTTACATCAAATTTGATTTATATGAATTCCCTCAATATTCCAGATACCAATCTGGAGCGAGTAGTAATCATTGGATGTGGATTTGCCGGTCTCAATCTGGCTAAAAAGCTTAAAAACAAACCTTTTCAGGTAGTGATGATTGACAAACACAATTATCACACTTTTCAGCCGCTCCTCTATCAGGTGGCCACCGCTGGTCTTGAACCCGATTCTATCGCCTATCCAATCCGTCATATTTTTAAGGGGCAGAAAAATTTCTTCTTTCGTATGGCTAAGGCCGAAGAAATACTTGTCGATCAAAATGTCCTAAAAACCAACATCGGTAATATCAATTATGACCATCTGGTAATTGCAACGGGTAGCGAAACCAACTACTTTGGAATGGAAGGGGTGCAACGTGAAGGAATGCCAATGAAAACGGTGCCCGAAGCGCTCAACCTGAGATCACTTATCCTTCAAAATTTTGAAGCCGCTTCATTAACCAATGACTTAGCCGAACGCGAACGCTTGATGAATTTTGTAATTGTAGGCGGTGGGCCTACTGGTGTGGAGCTAGCTGGCGCTGTAGCAGAGTTAAAAACTCATGTACTTCCCAATGATTATCCCGATTTGGATTTTAGGAGAATGTCCATTCACCTTCTGGAGGCCTTGCCACGGGTATTGCCGCCAATGAGTGAAACAGCTTCGCGCAAAGCCAAAAAATACTTGGATTCACTTGGCGTGCAAGTGTGGACAGACACTGCCGTAAAAAGCTATGATGGAAGTACGGTGAAGACTAATAAAAAGGACCTCCCCGCGTCTACACTTATTTGGGCCGCTGGTGTAAAGGGGCATATTATTCCCGGCCTTACCGAGGGCAAAGACTTTGAGAAAAGTCGCTATTTGGTAAATGGCTATAATCAGGTTGGTGATCACAAAAACATTTACGCCATTGGCGATGTGGCGGCTATGATTTCTGAGGAAAACCCAAAAGGCCACCCCATGCTGGCGCAAGTAGCTATGCAGCAAGGCACTAATTTGGCCAAAAACCTTTATAAGTGGCAGAAAAATTCTACCGCCAAAGAGTTTGTTTACAACGATAAGGGCAGCATGGCTACCATTGGTCGCAACAAGGCTGTAGCCGATATTGGCAAAATTCATCTGGGAGGTTTTTGGGGCTGGATGCTATGGATGTGGGTTCACTTGGTAAGCTTGGTAGGTTTTAGAAACAAAATGGTAGTGATGCTTAATTGGGTGATCAACTACTTTAGTTATGACAAAAAGATTCGCCTCATTATACGCCCCGTAGTGCGTGACAAAACTCAGCAAAAAGAGCTTTCGCTAAAAGATAACGAGGAAGCTATCAATTTGGAAGATCATAAAAACTAGATATGTGTACCCTTACCTACATCCCCACCAAGGAAGGGTACATTTTTACCCACAACCGTGATGAGCGAAGTAACCGGCCTACTTCAAAAAGTTTTCAAAGTAAGAAAGTTGGCAATCGAACCATTTATTACCCAGAGGATTTAGAGGCACACGGCAGCTGGATAGCTTTTGCTGACGACAATACATCTGCTTGTTTGCTTAATGGTGGTAACAAAACTTATGTAAGAAAACCACCTTACCGCAAAAGTCGTGGATTGGTGGTGTTAGAATCATTCGATTTTGAAAACCCAAAGGAGTTTTATCACAATTATGACTTTGAAGGAATAGAGCCTTTCACTTTGCTCATTCGTCATAGCTCCGGCTTGTTTCAAATCACGCATGATTTAGAGAAAACCACCATAAAGGTGCACAATCCTCAAGAAACAAATATTTGGTCCTCCACAACTCTTTACACCAAGGAGGTTCGCGATAAGCGCAAGAAATGGTTTTCTGATTGGCTGGCACAATCTTCTGAACTAAGTCCGTCTAACATTCAAGCCTTTCACAATAGTGCAGGTGATGGCGACAGTGAAAATGATTTGGTGATGAGCCGTTGGGGAATTTTACAAACGATGAGCATCACCCAAATTGCTGTTTCTGATCTGAGTGCTCTTCTAACCTATCGGGATTTTATTCAGCAAAGCGCTGATCAAAAAAAGGTGATGATTAATAACTCTCAAAAATAATGTATCCGTCCATTACAAGGCTATCAATGAGTTGTGGTTAATAAATCATTACAATATTATAAAAGCTTATCATCAAGAACTTTTACTTCTTTTTCTTTGGGGGCTTACACGTTTTACAAAAGTCAGAAAGTGCTTTAATTTCATTAATTACTGCCAAATGCATCTCAACAAGTAAATCCTCTTTTATTCCCAGCTCAGTTAGTTTTACAGCCTTATTGTGCTCCCGTGACAATTCTTCCTGAAGCTCATTGAAAATAGGCTGAAAAAAGGAAGGATTAGTAAAAGCTCCCTTCTCTTCCCAAAGCCTTTTTCGGAATTTCCGAGCATACAATTCGGAAAGATCAAAATCATAATTGGCAAAATTTAGCAACTGCATGGCCATTGCTGAATCATGTGCAATTAAAGTGGCGGCATTACCATTAAATGAGCAATCCACAAGCGGATTGAAATTTTTGGTAAACATGAATTCTATGTTAGACATTTGAAACTGAAAACTCATTGAAGTAGCCGTATTTAGTAGGATTCTATATCCGTTTCCTATCTCTACAAACTCGGGTTGAAAATCTGAAAGTTGAAGCTCGTAATCTTCATTCCAATCAATTACACTTTGTGATTTCACAATTGTAACTGAAAATATTAAAGCTAGAGTTAATAGTTTTTTCATTCCCTTCAATTCAATTTAGTCAAATACCATTTTATTGGATTACATCCATCCCCTATCCTCCACCTCTATTTTATAAAGTAGAAAATCATAAAGCTCCACAGCTTCTTCAAAAGGGAGGTGCTTAAAACCTTCTACCCCTGCGGCAGTGTAAAAAGTTACCGAAGCCAAATTTCTTTGTTTTTGAAAAATGCTTTGGGTGAGCTTCACATTTTGAAGTTTATAAAGGGGCATAGCAACGCGTGTTGGGAACACCCATCCTTTCTTCAGAATCAACATTTCGGAGCTCACCATCATAGATACACTATAGAAATACTTCTTGATAAAAAATAAAGAAATAGGTAAGTATAGCAAAGCTCCCAAGCTGAATATCCAACCAAACCATCCCAAGCCTGTTATTAATATTGAAGGAATTATTCCAAAATAAATGGTGTGCTGCAAACGCAATAATTTATTGGGCAAATAATGCGTATAAGTACCTTCCAGAGCTTGAGGGTAAAATGTATCCAGCACCACTTCCAACTGTTCATCCCGGCAACCAGGCACTCGTACTACTCCCTTTGTGCCTCCTGCATCCTCGGGGCTTGCTTGCTTTACAGCTAAAGTTCTTAAGCCAATAAGCTTGCGTAAAGGGTTGCTCTTCCACTTTAGGTATTGAATTTTATTGTTGGGAATTTGATACTCTGCCCGCTTTAGCAAACCCGAAACCAACTGCACTCCTTTAGCATCTACAAAAAACTCAAGGTTGAAGTATTTCAGCATGCTTTGAATCATTGACATCAAAACCGAAATAAATAGAAAAGCCAGAACGGCAATAGGCAATAAAATAAGCCACGAAGCCATAAAGGTATTGGCTTGCTCTTCTAAAAATGGCTCGAAAGGTTTGAGTAAATATTCTTCAAATTGCCACACATAACCGTTGATTACGGCAAAAACCAAGAGTCCTGTTCGCAAATGATTCTCCGTAAGGCCAACCAACAAAAGATCTTTGATGGGTAGAGTAACCAAAGGACGTTTTGTACTAAGGTCTAAGGTTTTGTTTGTTTCACGTTCGTCCTCACTAGTTTCGGTTTCAAGCTCTCCTTTCTCCTGCTTGGTTTCCTCTTTCTTTTCTATTAAAAAGTTCTGCAGTTCGCGAGCATAGCTTTTGGGTAAAGCCGAAATTTCTAGCTCTTTCTCACTGCTTCCAGCAGTATCCACTTTCACGGCCATCACGCCAAGTACCTGCTGAATAATATTTTGATTGAGGTTTACGGTTTGAATTCTGTCAAAGGGAATAGTAATACGATCGCGGCTCAGCAAGCCCTTTTCCATGATGAATTTATCATCCACCACATAAAAATAAAACCTGCGGTACTGTAAATAGGAAATAATGAGAAACAGTCCGGCAATGATAAACCCAACTTCTTTGAGACCTAATCCCCAAAAGGAAATTTCGGTACCAAATTGCACCAAAATCACAGAGATGAAGATGTTGGCAGCAACTCTAAGGTTTTTAAAAAAAATAACCGCCACACCAACAAGGGATTGTCTTTGCGGCTCATTCAGGTTTAAGTTATTCATACTCCGCGCTCAGCTTGGTAATAAAATCACGAAGTCGCTGTGCACGCTCTTTGGTAAGTCCGCTAATGCTAAGGTCGCTACCGCTGCCTCCTGCCGTATATACTTTTACAGAGGCCAAATTGAATAATCTACCCAATGGCCCCTGGCTAATCTCACAGTGCTGAATTCTGTTGAAAGGAACGCTGGTCATGTGAAACCAAATGAGGCCACTTTTATAACTCACATCTTTTTGGCGAATGGCATATCCCTTTATTTTGAAGCCTATTATTTCGAAGATAAACACCAACGCAAACAAAGCTGCCCAAGGTGTATAGTACATCCAAGCTGCTACATCGGTAGTAAAAAGTAAAACGGTGAGCACACCAGCTGCCATAAGAAAGAACAAACCCCAAGCGGTAAGGCGCATGTATAGATAATCCGATTCTAGTGATTCAAAATCCACCGCTTCCATTTGCGGAAGCTCCTCGGGGTTTATGTCAAGATTTTCGAGAAGCATAGTTTTACTTAAATCCATTTCTTAAAAATGCCCAATAGCTTTTCAGCACCTCGGGGCTTTCAATGCGTGGCGTTTGAATTTCCAGAACCTTTATGCCTCCTTCCGGGGCAAAAAAGCTTGACAGAACTTGTTGCAGTTTTCCCTCATCAGATACGCTAGTAAAGCTTAGTCCGAATGTGGTAGCCACGCCTTGCAACTTCACATTGTGAATAGTTTCCTGAAAACGCTCAAAGCCTTCATTTTTATCTGGCCCTTCAATAATACGGAAGATATTTCCACCATTATTATTCAGAACAATCACTCTTAAATTGCTCGGTAATTCATCATTCCAAAAAGCATTGGAATCATAAAGAAAGGCAACATCACCAGTTATCAACGTAACCATTTTATCGGTAGTCATGGCATGGCCAATAGCTGTAGACGTACAGCCGTCAATTCCACTAGTACCACGATTGGCATAATGTAAAATGGACTCTTCATGGTCAAAAAGCTGTGAATAGCGAATAGAGGTACTATTGGCACAGTGCAAAATAGAATCTTTAGGTAGGTGCTGCAATATTTCGCGAAAAGCGGCCATATCCGAAAACTGTGCTTTATTCACAAACTCGGTGTGCTTGGCCATTCTCTTCTGGTCTTTTCCCAAAAATTCATCCCGATAATAACTCGATTTTGGTTTTGTAAAATCCATCAAGTCTTTAAAAAACAAAGCAGGATGTACTTGAACATGGTCCGTCAAGGCTCCATAAGTATCTTGAAATTCCGTGGCTTCATTTACATACCAATGATGTTTTGGTTTGAAAGTGCGTAAGAACTTCTTCACCATTTTGCTCACTACCTCTCCCCCTATGCTTATCAGCAAATCCGGTCGAAGCGCTTCTTTTTCTTCCTCACTAATTGTATTAATCAACCTGTCAATAGAGTGAATATTACAAGCACAGTGTAGGTTGCTCAGGGATTCAGAAAAAATAAGAAATGGACTTTTTTGGTTTAGGGAGGTTAGAATTTTTTCCAGCTCACTATCAGGAAGCATTTGTCCTGCCAGCACCCAAATTTTTGGAGCTTCATTCCAAATGGAGGAAAGCTGCTCGACCTTGGTATTGGAAAGCGTTCTATTCCCTAAAGTTTCATCAATATACTGAGCTTTCACTTGCTTATCAGTTGTTCCATAAAGCGGTTCGTCAAATGGGACATTGATATGAACGGGGCCATGCTTAGTAGCAAGCAAAGCTTCATTTATACTTCTTTGATTGAAGTTTTTAGCCAGCTCATCCGCTGGTTCGCGGATAAGATCAAAGTCCTTCACAATATGGTTGGCAAACACATTGGGCTGGCGAATCGCCTGGCCAATTCCTTGGTCTATCAACTCAATCGGTCTATCTGCGGTGATTACAACTAATGGGAGCTTTTGATAAAAAGCCTCTACCACAGCTGGATAAAAATTAACCGCTGCTGAGCCTGAACTACAAATCACGGCAACGGGTTCTCGTTTTTCTAAGGTAAGCCCCATGGCTGTGAATGCCGCCACACGCTCATCAGGCACCGAAATACAGCGATAATCAGAGTCGTTGGTGAAGGTGATAATCAAAGGAGCATTACGGCTACCAGGCGCTATCACCACCGTTTTACAATTATGCCGCTTTAAAAGTTGCCCTAGATATTGGGCATTGAGTTTATCTGAAGTTTTAATGTCTTCTGGAGTTTAGTTCTTCTATAGGTAGCAAAAGTAAGCGGATAAATGGATATTCATCAAAGGAGGAAATTCACCGCTGTGCTTCTCTTTTCAAACAAAAATAACGCTGAGTGACAATTGATAAAAACACCGAGGGCTCAACGTTTGTCTGAGTACAGCGCACTACCTCTGTGAAACTCTATGAACTCTGTGGTTCATAACTATACGCAATACCCAAATTACCACTGAGTAAAATGAGTCACACTGAGAAAGACACAAAATCAGCATTCCTCCTCTGTGGAACTCTCTATACTCAGTGGTTCATAACCCCGCGCTATTATTAATTAACTCTAGGTACGCTGAGTCACACCGAGCAAAGCACAACATTTCAGCATCGCAACTCTGTGGAACCCTTTATACTCTGTGGTTCATAACTATCCGTAATACACTCTAAACCTTGGAGCGCAGAGCTCCGATAAAAAACACTTGAGATTAATTTTATAACTTTTCAACAACCAAAACTCAACAATAATGAACTATATACACTCAAACCTTACAGGTGAAATAATTAGATGTGCAATGGAAGTGCACACCAACTTAGGTCCGGGCTTACTTGAAAATGCTTACGAAGAATGCCTTTATTATGAACTACTTCAAACCGGACTTTTGGTTGACAAGCAATTTACCCTTCCTTTAGATTATAAAGATGTGAGACTTGACTGTGGATATAGAATCGACTTATATGTAGAAAAGAAAGTGATTGTTGAAGTAAAATCTGTAAGCGCACTTCAAGACATACACATGGCTCAAATAATGACTTATCTGAAATTGACTGAATGTAAAGTAGGCTTACTTCTAAATTTCAACGTAAAATCTATGAAAACTGGGATAAGAAGAATTGTTCTCTAGAATAACCACAGAGTACGCAGAATTTTTGCCCTACCCCCGCGAAAATCTGAAAACCCCGCGTGTCATAAATACGCATATGCCTAAGTTACCACGGAGGGCAATGAGTCACACTGAGCTAAACACAGTATATCAGCATCACAC
>JAUHWX010000276.1 GCA_030427285.1 Bacteroidia bacterium | reverse complement strand
AAGACTTAAGGGCACATGTGCCTTTATCTATCAACTACATCTTAAATAGTGTCAAGTTATTTTTACTAAGAGCAAAAAATACTACAAGGTTTTGTGAGTCATAATTTGGAAAAAAATTAATTTCACCTCTCAAAACCAAAATCAACAAACAAGTATGATTAAAAATCGATTATTCTCAACCCTATTAATAGGAGTATTCTTTGCTTCTACTACTGTGGTATTGGGACAAAAAAAGGGAAAAAATGCGGGTAAAAAACCCAACATCATCATGCTGATATCTGACGATACAGGATGGGGCGATTTAGGAATCTATGGCGGTGGTGTAGGACGCGGTATGCCTACTCCTAACCTGGATAAACTAGGAAACGAAGGCATGCAGTTTTGGTCATTTTATGGCCAACCAAGCTGTACACCAGGAAGAGCGGCCATGCAAACCGGACGCATTCCAAACAGAAGTGGTATGACAA
Source organism: Bacteroidia bacterium (assembly GCA_030427285.1). Classification (GTDB taxonomy): domain Bacteria; phylum Bacteroidota; class Bacteroidia; order Flavobacteriales; family Schleiferiaceae; genus Owenweeksia. Next base: position 2,958 of record JAUHWX010000276.1, on the reverse strand, counting down.
CTGTGGCTTTTCAAGGCCAAGGAGGAGGTTTGCCTGCTGCTGAGTGGACACTTGCTTCTGTCTTGAAAAAGGCGAATTACAAAACTTACTTTTCAGGAAAATGGCACTTAGGAGAGGCAGATTACGCCATGCCTACTGCACAAGGGTATGACAAAATGCAAAATGTAGTGCTTTACCACTTGAATGCCTATACCTATGCATTTGAATCTTGGAACCCTGAGATGTCTCCTGATATGTTGGCTTTTTTCAAAAAAGTAACCAAAGGAGTGCTTGAGGGCGAAGCTGGCGGTAAAGTGAGAGAGGTAAGCAAAGTAACTGAGGAAAACATTGCGGAGTTGGACATGATGATGACTGACAATGTATTGAAGCAAATGGACGAGTATGGAAAAGGTGATGATCCTTTCTTTATGAGTATAAATTTTGCGAAAAACCACCAGCCTAATCTACCGAGCAAACAGTTTAAAGGTAAATCACCTGCAAAAAGCAACTATGCTGATTGTGTAATGGAAATGGATTACAACGTAGGCCGTATCATGGACAAAATTCGCGAATTGGGTATTGAAGAAAACACCATCGTAATTTATACTGTAGATAATGGTGCTTGGCAAGATGTATATCCCGATGCTGGATATACTCCTTTTAGAGGTTCAAAAGGAACAGACAGAGAAGGTGGAAGCCTTGTGCCTGCTATGGCATGGTGGCCAGGACAAATTGCCGCGGGTAGCGACAACCACGACATTGTAGGTGGACTAGATTTGATGGCAACTTTTGCAGCTCTTGCTGGTGTTGACTTACCTAAAAAAGACCGTGAAGGTGTGCCTATGGTTTTTGACAGTTATGATATGTCAAATGTTCTATTTGATGAGGGTGAGCCTTTGCGTAGACAATGGTTCTATTTTACAGAATCTGAATTATCTCCTGGTGCAGTTCGCGTTGACCGCTGGAAAGCCGTATTTAATACCCGTGGAGACAATGGTGCCATGGCCGGAAGCGATATGCCTGGCCAACAATTAGGCTGGAGAGGTGACCAAACGTACATTGCTACCGTACCAGCTATCTACGATTTGTGGGCTGACCCGCAAGAGCGTTACGATTTGTTTATGAATAGCTTTACTGAAAAAACCTGGACCCTGCCGGTTTTCAACAAGGCTACTCAAACACTTATGCAGACTTATATTGATTATCCACCAAGACCATTACAAAGTGAAGTGTACACTGGGCCATTGGGTATTACCCAATTTAGAAACCTAGAACGCGCCAAACAGCTAATGAAAGAGAAAGGCATTAAGTTGCCCGAGCTTGAAGGAGACAAGTAGAATTGATAACAATAAAAATTGGGTGCAGCCGCACCCAATTTTTATTTAAAATATTAGTAAAAATGAAAAAACTAGCTGCAAAAAAGATTCTCGCTTCAGCACTATTCCTGGTGTTTACTTTGATCTCTTGTAATCAGCCAGCCGAAACTAAAGAAGTAACAACCACAGTACAGGAAGAAGTAAAAACTGATCTACTGCCTTCGTGGAATGAAGGTCAAACAAAGAGCGCTATTACTGCCTATGTAGAAGATGTGACAAATCCAGCAAGCCCAAATTTTATTGCAGTGGCTGATCGCATTGCCACCTTTGACAATGATGGTACCCTATGGTCAGAACACCCTATGTATTTTCAGTTGTTTTTTGCCATGGACAGAATTAAGGCACTTGCTCCAGAACATCCTGAATGGAATGACAAGCAGCCCTATAAAGCCGTACTAGAGAACGACATGAAAACCCTAATGGAGCAAGGCGAAAAAGGTTTGCTAGAAGTTGTAATGACCACCCATGCGGGTATGACTACCGTTGAGTTTGAGCAAATAGTTTTGGACTGGATTGCCACAGCTGAACATCCTATAAAGAAACGCAAATACACAGAATTGGTGTTTCAGCCAATGCTCGAGCTATTGGAGTACCTGCGTGCTAATGAGTTTAAAACGTTTATTGTGTCGGGTGGTGGTATCGAATTTATGAGACCTTGGACCGCGCAAGTTTATGGTATATCACCTGATCAGGTGGTAGGAAGTAGTATTAAAACCAAATACAATTACAACGATGGAAACCCTACCATCACACGCTTGGCCGAGATAGATTTGATTGACGACAAAGCTGGAAAGCCCATTGGGATAAATCGCTATATAGGTAAAAAACCCGTGATCTCTGTGGGCAATTCGGATGGGGATTTAGAAATGCTTCGTTGGGCCGACTCAAATCCCTTGAAGTCATTTAAACTATATGTGCACCACACAGATTCGGTACGTGAATGGGCCTACGATCGCCAAGCGCACATTGGTACTTTTGATAAAGGTTTGGACGAGGCCACAGAAAAAGGCTGGACCATCGCTGATATGAAAAACGATTGGAAAGTGGTTTATCCGTTTGAACTAAGCAAATAACTTCCAATAGTAACTGTCAAATATTGCCGATGCAGAACTTTACACACCTCATTATTATAGGTTTTGTACTGCTGTTCGGTTTTGCTGTAAAGGCACAAGATTCTACGCAGGCCAAAACTTCGGTAAAACTATCACAACAAGTCATCAACCCCACCACCATGGCGTGGCAGCTGCAGTTGGAAGAGTTTTCAATTTTTGATACCGAAGGGCAAGATGGCTTTGCGCAAAACTTTCGCATCCGTGGAATTATTCCGTTGCGAAAAGGTTTCTTAATAAATGTGCCGCAACTGTGGCGCGTAATCGGGTATGTAAACACAGCGCCCAGTGGCAAAACAGGTTTGGGCGATTTTACTTTGAATCAGTTTTTCATTCTCTCTAAAAAGAAATGGGGGCAATTTGGTGCCGGTTGGAATTTAACCGCACCAACCAATACTTCACCAGAATTGGGCTCACCACAATGGTCGGTTGGCCCTGCTTTGACAGTAACGTTTACCAATCTGGGCAACTGGCAGATGTATTGGATTATGGAA
>JAUHWX010000275.1 GCA_030427285.1 Bacteroidia bacterium | reverse complement strand
ATTTTAGATCGCGTTCAATTACCTTTGGATCATAGAAAGCATATGCCTTACAAAAATGCAACCCAGGGTTTTTCTGCTGAAGAAATTCAAATGTTGAAGAACTGGGCTCGTGACGGTTTTATAGAAAGTTAATCTAAGGTCTATTCATGCGCATCCCTACTGTAAAACTTCGCATCTTTGCAGCCTGAAAGAGACATTATGGAATTAGGTAAATACAATAAACTCACTGCTGCCCGCTACACTAGCGTTGGACTTTTTTTGGAAGATACTGGAGGAGAATCGGTTCTTCTTCCCATGAAATGGGTACCAAAAGATGTAAAAGAAGGTGATGAAGTGGAAGTATTTATTTACCTCGACTCTGAAGAACGCCCCATTGCCACTACCATGAAGCCTGCTGCTCAGGTTGGAGAATTTGCCTATTTGCAAGTAAAACAAACAACCAGCATGGGCGCCTTTTTAGATTGGGGTTTGCAAAAAGATTTGTTCGTTCCCTTTATTGAGCAAGAAGGCCGAATGCAAGCCAATCACTGGTATACAGTGTATTTGTACATCGATCCGCTAACCGATCGTATCACCGCTTCCGCGCGAATTGAAAACCGCATAGAAAAGGAAAACATTGAATTGCAGCCAAATCAAGAGGTTGATCTTTTGGTGGCCAGCCAATCCCCTTTGGGTTACAATGTGATTATCAATCAAAAGTACATGGGGCTTGTGTATGAAAATGAGGTATTTAAAAACCTAAAACTTGGTGATAAGCCAAAAGGCTACATCAAGCAAATACGCGAAGACAATAAGATTGACGTAAGTCTGCAAAAGCAAGGCTACGGAAATGTAGAGCCCAATGCTCAGCTTATTTTGGATAAGTTGAAAAGTGAGGATGGCTTTTTACCTTTAAATGACAAAAGCTCTCCAGAAGAAATCACTACTCAATTGGAAATGAGTAAAAAGACTTTCAAAAAAGCGATTGGTGGTTTGTATCGCGAAAAGCAGATAACAATTGAAGACGATGGAATAAGATTGGTTTAATCCTTTTTATCCAAAAGATTTTCGGTGGCCGTAATGGCTTCTCCCACGGTTAGCATCTTTTCAGCTGTTTCGTCATCTATTTCAATGTCGAAATGCTCTTCCATGTCTAAGATGATATCTACCAAGTGGGCAGAGTTTATCTGTAAATCCTGTAGCATATCCGTTTCCGGAGAAAGGTTTTCAAAAGCCTCCTCGTTTTGCACGTAAGGCTTGATTATAGTTTTTAATTGAGCTTCTATTTCTGAGCGCGTCATGCACGATATTTTTTAAAAATGATACAGGAATTCACATCGCCAAAGCCGAAGCTCGACTTAGCAATAATAGTATTTTCCTGCTGTATTGATTCATGAGGAATACACGATTCATCAATTAATTCAAGGATTTTTGGGTGAACCTCCTCACAATTGATGGAGGGGTGAACGTAATTTCCTGCAAGTTGCAGCACACAAGCCACAGATTCTATGCTTCCTGCTGCACTCAGGCAATGGCCAGTCATTGATTTTAAGGAATTCACTCTTGGAAACTCCTTTCCGGAAAGCTCTAAGGCTTTGCTCCAATTTTCTATTTCAGGAACGTCACCCATGGTGGAAGTAAGGTGGCCAGAGATAAGGTCAATTTCATGAGGTTCAATTTTTGAATCCCTCAAAGCACCTTCAATGCACTTTTGTATGCCCATAGAGTTTGGTGCCGTCATGGTGCCTCCTCCCCTTTGCCCGCCTGAATTTACAAAGCCTCCGGCTATTTCACCATATATTTTTGCACCTCTCGCTTTCGCGGAATCGAGTGACTCCAACACCAGTGCTCCTGCTCCACTGCCCGGCACAAATCCCGAGGCATCGGAAGCCATTGGCCGTGAAGCTGCTTTTGGATTTTCATTGCTTTTATAATTCAGAACGCGCATCGCATCAAAGCCTCCCCACACGTGTGGACTGTCGGCATCGCAACTTCCTGCTAACATAATCTGAGCTTTGCCGTCTCTTATGCGCTCATAGGCCATTAAAATAGACTCTGTGCCTGTGCTGCATGCCGAAGCATTAGTAGTTACTTGGTTTCCTAAACCCAACTTCCCGCCAAGGAAAGCACTAATAGCGCTGGGCATAGTTTGTTCCACCATGGTGGTTCCAAGTTTGCGCACCTTTAAGTCATCAGTCCTGTAAATGGCATCACGCAAGGTATTGATGCCGCTCATCCCGGAACCGAAAACGGTTCCATATTTCCAGTTGGGCTCAGCATCGCCTTCTGCAAAAGTTAGCTCCGCATCTTTCCAAGCTTCCAATCCGGCTAATATTCCATAAATCACACCTTTAGCCGAAAGGCGCTTGAGCTCAAGTTCCGTAAAGCTTGCAGATAGTAATTCGTCTGTCACCTTTGGTATTCCTCCAACCTGACATCTAAAATTGAGTTCCTCCAGTTCTGGAATAAATTCAATCCCAGACTGGCCAGCCTTTATGGCTTTCTCAAAATCAGGAATGCCAACACCATTTGGCGCTACCACGCCAAGGCCTGTTATTACCACTCTGTTTTTATGCTGTTCCAAATTCTTGGCTTAACTTTTTGTGATTATTCCACTCAATTCTCCGCTGCAAACCCGCTCACCTGCTTCATTGTACATTTCTACCCGGCATTTTAGTTTGCCCAATCGCCAGTACTTTTTGGTGGAAATTACTTTTACTTTTTCTCCTGGGTATACTGCTTTTTCAAAGAGGACATTGGATTCTGAGAATACAAATGCGGTTTGTCCTTCGTTTTCAGCCTTCGATACAGTCCGGCTTGGTGCCGGACCACTCTGGCTGACATCCGTACTTTTCAAATGCGCTACAGAACCTTTAACTTTTAACTTATCACTTCCAACCAAGTATATTCCTAAACACACAAGTCCAATTTGAGCCATACATTCCGTAAGAATAACACCAGGTGTTACCGGATGGTTTTCAAAGTGACCTTGATAGAAATATTCGTCTTTTTTGAAAGTATAAAAACCTTTGCAGCCTTGCTCATCGACATGAGTCAATTCATCCACAAAAAGAAAAGGATGCGCGTAAGGAAGTTGTTGAACTATAGTTTTAAGTAAACTCATTAACTAATTGATTCACCACCATCTACTGGTATTATCGCACCATTAATCCATTGTGCTTCTTTCAGCGAAAGCATGTAGACCACGTTGGCCACATCTTCGGGTAAAGTAAGCCTTCCAAAAGGGCTTCGCTGAATAGCCTGATTAACCAAATAACTACTCCCCGGAATCATTCTCAGCGAAGGGGTATCGGTTATTCCGGGTTGTAAAATATTGGAACGGATACCATAAGGTGCCAACTCCAGAGACATGTTTCGCGAAATCGCTTCGAGCATGGCCTTAGCGGAAGATACAGCCGCATAGTTTCTCCAGGCTTTTCTCCCTCCTTC
>JAUHWX010000274.1 GCA_030427285.1 Bacteroidia bacterium | reverse complement strand
TTATTAAGCCAATACAAGGAGCAAGACAGTACTTTTAAAAAATGCTTTGTAGGCAGCACTTTTTTTATGCTGGGCAATTTTTTACCAAACAACAAGCCCGACTTTATACAACTTAACTTCGGCTACAGAATAACAGGAAAAGATGTAATCTCCCTGGAGTTAAAAACCTGGAAATATGCCTGGCCACTTGGCATTCCTTACGGAAAATCGTTTGAAGCTCCCGAAGAAAAATTTCCCGGGTATATAAGGGAATATGGCTTCGCATTTGCCTATCAAAGATTTTTATGGAAAGGGCTTTATGCAGGTGTACATGTAATGAATGCATGGCAAACCTATGTTGATGAAGATGGTAAAAAAATTGGCAATGGGTTTCAAATTTTTAATACCTATAGAGTGGGATACCACATTAAGCTATTTAATGACCGATTCTTCATTCAGCCCTCTATTGCTGTAACACATCGCCCATATCAAAGCAAGATGCCTGACTCTTTTAGAAAAATTGATAACCGGTGGTCAAAATTTTTTGTTGGTGAGCCAGGCCTCCATTTCGGATATAACTTCTAATCTCTCGTGGGTTATATATCATTGAGATAAATATTTCACCGCTGAAGCCTGAGAAACTGGTGGACAATAGATTACTGAGTACACTCATGAAAAATGTTGTTTAAATCCACCTCTCCAGCCGAGTACATTATATCCAAAGTTTACCTAAATTTCGCTTGCGGAATTTAATACCTTAAAACCTTAACCATGTTTAAACCCCTAACCTCCTTAGCCATTATTATTGGCTTCACAGCTTCCATAACAGCGCAACTGGGCCTTGCGCCCCAATGGCTTTCCTCAATAGAAAACACCAAGGGAGTTTCTGCACAGGCTTTTTATGACGTAGTACCCACGGCAAATGGAGGCGTATATGTAGGGCTCAAGTCTGGGGCAAGTGGAGGCAATGCCAGCATCTCCAGTATTAGCCAAACCGGATTGATAAATTGGGAAACCTCTATTAACACCGGTACACATCAAGGAAGCATTGCCAGGCAAGTAAAAACCGATGCGGCTGGAAACTTTTATACCTGGGGAACTCAAACACGAGTTGGTTTTATGGATGAAACCTTTGTAGCGAAAGTAGATGCCTCTGGTAATCAGGTGTGGTCCAAAAACTACTATGGAGCGCTTAATAAATCTGCAGAAGCTTTTGATATGGCAGTAACGGCAAATGCTGTTTACTTGTGCGGTTCAGAAAAAGATACCAGCTTTTACTATTCCGGATTTCTATTAAAATATGACCTTTCGGGAAACCTGCTGTGGAGCAAAACCTACAGCGTAGGAGTGTATAATGAGTTTTTTAGTTTGGCTACCGATGCCACTGGCAATATAGTGGTGGTGGGCAGTGCTGATGGCGACTATAGTAGTTTGGTGGTAAAATATGATGATATGGGTAACGTACTGTGGCAATATCCTTCTACCCTCACCAATCGTAATGAAGAGCAGTACCTTACAGCTGTAACGGTAGATAACAATGGAAATATTTATGCCACCGGTGCCGAGGAGCAAAACAGCTCATTTATATATGATGTAATAACGCTAAAGCTAAGCTCCGCAGGTATTTTTACATGGCAAGAAAACTGGAACAATGGCGATGAAAACGAAGGTCGCTATGTGAAGATAGGCAGCAATGGCACCATTTACGTGGGTGCCAATAAAGAAGATAGTTTTGACTATTATGCCCTACTGATAGCCTACAATGCCAGCGGCACCAAGCTCTGGGATGCTGATTTTGAATTTGACGAAGATGCCACAATTGAAGGCATGCATCTGGATGCCTCAGATAATATCTATATCGGAATTGATGATGACGATTCTGTGGGAGTAGCCAAGTTTTCATCCAATGGAAGCCTTATTGGTTCCAAATCCTACCCTGCATCAACATTTGAGTACTTGGAGGGCATTGGCTTTGGAAACAACAACGTGCTGCTGTGTGGCCGGAGTTTTGTTGGAAATGAAGGCGTGGCTGCATCCCTCTCTACTACCTTATCTCAAAATTATTTTAAAAGTTTGCCTGGCACACCAATGAGCTATGCAAAGGCCGGTGCCATTGCGGGCAACACCGCACATACTTACACCGCCACTTTTGCAGATGAGGGCGATACTGTAGGATTTGAAATCACCCAAATGAATGCCGCCACAGGTGCCCTCCTTTGGAGCAAAACCAAGGAGCACAAAGCCAGTTCTCAAAAGTTTGATCAGATTGAAGTTGATGCAGCTGGAGCCGTGGTTGGGCTTTATGAATTTCAGGATGCTCAGAACGCGCTGGGCATTGTAAAGTATGATGCCACAGGTTCTGAAATATTTAGCACCACCCTAACCACTGGCGGCCCTGTACGCAGCGGTCAGTTGGCTATTGATGCCTCGAATAACATTTATGTAGCGGGATACAGACAAGGTGCGCAAGAAATGTTTCTTAAAAAATATGATGCTCAGGGCACACAAACATGGGAACAAACCTATGCAAGCCCTTCCACTCCACCCCAAACACTTCCCTTAAAGGTAATAGTAACTGCGCAAGGCAAAGTGGTAGTTGGCACCAGCAACAAAAAAGCTAACGGAAGCCTGCAATTTGAAATTTTTCAATACACCGCTGCCGGGCAACTGGAGTGGAACAAAACCCTTGGAGGTAATATCCTTAGCGGTGCAGAACTGACCGATGTGATATCGGACGCACAAGGAAATATCACTGTACTTGGAGCCACAGGTTTTTCAAATTATGTTGCTGAAAAGTTTGATGCCACAGGCAGTTCTCTTTGGTCTAAAGGCGGTGGGTTAATCACCACCCAATTCCCTCGTTCCTTAGCTATAGATGGCAGCGGCAACGCTTATCTGTGTTTCTCCAGCAGCACCAACTACACTATCCGCAAGGTGGACAATAACGGTACTATTGTGCAGGATAAAGACCATAACTTTAAATCCAGCGGGGGCTTCTTCTTCCCGTGGTATGCAGCTTGGGTTAATGGTAACTTGGCCATATTGGGCAGTCATATTTTTGGTGGTACCGATGTTTCCTTTCAAGCCCTGCTTGATGCCAATGCTGATGTAGTTTCCGTACAGGCAGATTCTACCTCCTTGCGCAGCGTGATTGATGGCACTACCGATGGGGCAGGTGGCGTATACGGTTTGTATGAGCGAAGGGGTACAACCCTGGCCAGACCCTGGTATGTGTCGGTGGTACAACGGTTTAATGTAGCTAGCATCGGGCTTATGGAAAATGCATTAAACCCCTATTCTGTTTCCATTTATCCCAACCCCACTGCTGGCACTTTTACGGTAAAGCTACCATTGGAGGGAAAACTTTTAGAAGTAATTTTAATAGACATGCATGGCCGAAAGCTTCACCAGTTCTCCATTTTTGAGCAAAGCTCGCTGGATGAGGTCTATCACTTTAAATTGCCCAATGGATTGGAGAAAGGGAACTAC
>JAUHWX010000050.1 GCA_030427285.1 Bacteroidia bacterium | reverse complement strand
GCTGAATTAGCCAATATTTCGGAGCGTAGAACGTATCTATTGGTGAGCGGACAAAGAGCATTACCTACTTATTTGGTGGCAACTCCGGGGCTCAATTCAGGGTTGATGATTGCTCAATATACCGCTGCGTCTATCGTAAGCAAGAATAAGCAGCTTTGTACACCCGCTTCTGTTGATTCTATTGTTTCGTCTAACGGGCAGGAAGATCATGTGAGTATGGGGGCCAATGCAGCAACTAAGGCTTGGCAGGTAGTTGATAATTTGGAAACGGTATTGGCCATAGAGCTTATTTGTGCTTCTCAGGCTCTTTACTTTAGAGATGATAAGACTTCGCCTTTTATAGAATCATTCATTGAAACTTTCCGTCAGGAAGTTCCATTTATTGACAAGGATAGGATTCTTTCTGATGATATTGCGCGGGCTAAGGCATTTATAGCCAACTTGGAAATAGACAGTGACCTTATCTTTTAGCGAATAAGGAGGACGGAGTTTTTGGTAATATCTTCTCCTGTTTTTAAAGAAAAAGTATACACACCTGATGGGACGGGTTTACCTCTGTAGGTACCGTCCCAAAAATTGTCAAACGGGGTGTTGGTTTCAAAGATCAATTGCCCCCATCGGTTGTAAATGCGCAAATAATCACTCCCTTCGCAGCTTTCACCAAAGATTTCAAAACGGTCATTTACACCATCGTTATCAGGGGTGAAACTATTAGGGATAAAGGTTTTTTTTGTGATAGCATCAACGCTAATGTCAAACTGAAAATCATAACTAGCCAAGCAAGTTGTATCTTCTACAGTGAGGTATAATTTATGCATTCCTCTTTGCTGAAAAATGATGGATGGTTGACGTCCGCTAAATGATTTTCCATTATAAATCCAATTATATAAATAGCGTTTTCGTCCATCTTTGATGTTAACGGCTATTCTGCCATCACTACAATCGGGATAGTAGGGAAGCACATTCGGAATACCCGAAGTATCACTAAAAGTTATTGATTTTTTTATAGTATCGCGTCTGTTACAACCCGAGTTTATGGATACAAGTTGGACAATATATGAGCCTGAGTCAGGGAAAGAGTGTGTTGGATCAGTAAGGTTTGAAGTAGTACCATCACCAAAATCCCAGTAAAAAATATCGGCATTGTCCGAAAGGTTTTCGAAGGAAGCCTCATAATTGAGGTTGCAACCGGCATAATGGGCATTAAAATCTGAACTTGTTTTTGCTCCTTGCTGATGTGTCACCGTCATGGTGGTGGTGTCAGTTATATCACAAATTGTGTCTTCTGCAATGAGTGTAATGGTATAATTGCCAAATGCGGTATACTTTGCGGTAGGCTCATAGAGCGTAGAAGTTTGCCCATTTCCAAAGTCCCAGTAAAACTTATTAGCATGCAAACTGGAGTTAGACAAATCAACGAAAAGAGTATCGCAAATAGTATCAAATCCCAGCACGGGGTCTATGTCTGCCATGGCCCTCACAGTTTGCTCAAAGTCAATTTTTATAGCCCCTAAATTGCAGTCATTATTGGGCTTGTTTGGAGAGTAAGCGCTGGGTGTAGTAGGAAAAGTTCCACCTGAGCAACCTGCACAAACAGCTTGATATATAACCCCATCGGGGCTAAAGCGGCTTGTCCCTCCGTCCACATGTTCGGTCGAAGTACCACCAAAGTAGCTCCCAAAGTGAAACGATTGCGCATCTCGGGTAAGAATCATAAAATAGAAGTCGCTCCCATCAGTGGTAGTTTGAAAAGCATCAGGTGTGGTGGGTAAGCCGTTGGTATTGTGAGTTGTAAAATTATTGCCACCAATGTTAGTGTTTACACTGCCATTCCATCCACTCATGTATAAATTGTAACATCGATCTACCATAAATGCGGTGGGTACCCAGTCGCTTTTTGTTCCAGTACCTACTGCGGTACTCCATTGCAAAGTGCTCAAATCGTTGCTTAGTTTTTGAATAAACTGCTGAGCATTGGGAGTTCCATATGTATTGTTGGAAATACTAATAGCACTTTGTGATTGACCATGAACGTATACGTTATCGTCTTTGTCTAAGTCTAAAAAAAATGCTTGATCATTTTCTGAACCTCCTATAAATGTGCTTTGCACAAGATTGCCATTAGCAATTTGAAATTTAGCAATAAAGCCGTCTAGTTTTCCAAGATTGGCAGGGTTCAGTCCACCGGTAGAACCAGGTATGGTGGTACTTCGGGTGGAACCGGATATATAGAGGAAATTTCCATCTGATTTTATAGAGTAACCTGTTTCGTGCCCATCTCCTCCAAAATATGATCCCCACACTATTTGTGAAAGAGTAGGGTTCATAACTACCACAATGGCATTTTGATCCGTTCCGGATGTGTTAATGCCATTTAAGCTTAGAGGCAGATTTTTGGAAAGTGAACTTGAGGTAAACGCAATGTTTCCATTGGGAAGTGGAAGAATATCACCACGGAAACGATCACCATAGTTAGCATATACCTTCATATTTAAACCATCTCCCTTATTATCTCCTAGTAGTGTTGAAGAAATTAGGTTGGTTCCATCACTACTCAGCTTTGCGACAAAAATATTTGACCCCTTTTTATAAAATTCAAAACTGCCAGGGTTGTAAAAACTGGGTCCTTGAACAAAGTTGGATTGAAAAGCTCCAGCAGTTGTAGGAAAGTCGTCTGAGTCAGTATTTCCTAAAATAAGCAGTTCGTTTTGAGGTGTTATGTTAAGACTATGAGGCGCGTCTGTTTGTTTTCCGCCAAGGTGGGTGGCAAATAGCAAAGTGGTTCCATCACTAGAAAACTTATTGATGGTAACATCCATTGGGCCGTCTGCAAATGGTACTTGAATAACACCTGGAGTTCCCTGAAATCCAATTTCTAATGCGGCACCACCTCCGTAAAAATTACCATCATTATCATAAGTAGCTGTAAATCCAAAGTTGTCGGCAATACTTCCCGTAAAGGAGGAAAACACTAAAATAGGGTCTATAACTACAGGGTAATCACTGTCATGTTTGCCCAGTTTGAAACTCACTGTATTCCCTTGAACAATATAGTAACAGTTTACTTTTTTCTTAGAGTCACCAATTTCTTGATAAGCCTCAGGAATCCATTCCTCAATATTTCCCAAGGCCGTAGTGATGTTGATTCGATTCCGATTAAGTTCAATGGATCTAACTCCAGAGTACTTCATCTTAATGTTGGCAACATTACTTCCAGGGGTTACGTGCAAGTCGTATTTAAACTGCCCGTTATGGCTGTAATACTTTGCGTCTATTCCTGGATAAAGGTTTTTATAAATCAGTTGGGTAAAAACGGGAACATTTGATCGCCATGCTGAAGGAGACTTTCCAATAATGTAATTGCAATAGTAGCTAGTCTTATTTTCCGCAATTATTTTTTCAGTCTGTGCACCTACCCAGTCCATACGTATGTTGATGGCTTTTTGCTCTTGTGGCACTGACTGCTGCTGGTGTAAACCGTGTGTATGATTGCCGGGCCCGGACACTAGCAAACTATAAAAGCCGCTTCTATCAAAAAACACAGCCCCATTGCTAAGTTTGGTTTTATAATCAAATGTACCCTGCCATTGCCCTTGATTGGGAATGAAAGTAGCGCTTTGAGCAAATAGCCCAACACTTCCTAACCAAAGGAAGGTAGCGAGATAGATACTATGACTGGCCTTAATGATCATTAATGAATGCACTAAAGTACCAATATTAATACTAGAGTTTGTGATATTGAAATCGTGATTTATTCTGCGCTAGGTTTGGAGCTTTTAGCGAGGGGAGCTAAGTAAGGTGGCTTTTATGAAAAGGTACTTATCGCTAATGCCTTTTGTGGCTATAAGGTAATTTTCTTTGTCAGAAAGTAGCTTAAGCTTTTTCTCAATCTCGCTGGCCTTTTTAGGAAAATTGCGACTTATTACATTAAACCTTCCTTTTTTTAATGATGAATGAAAAGGCGAAACAAGCTCTGTGATTTTAAAAGTTTTACCAGGAAAATTTTTAATGTACTCACTTGAAGTAAAAAAATTACTATTGGGGTGTAACTTGTATAAAGCTAGATTTTTTGGCAATAAATCTTGACCTCCACTTTTTAGGATTGAAGCATTAGGTTCGTACAAGTAATTTAATGGTTCAGAAAAAGAAATATCCTTATTGGAAATTTGATTTAACTCAAAATCGAAGTGCTCTGTATGATTTGGGTAAACATTGAAGGTGCGAAGATATATTTTTGAAGTTTCTACTTCTTCAAGTTTAAAAATAACCTCCTTGCACTCATTTCTACTACTGATAATCCATACTTCGGATACGTTGTCAAGTTCAGAAATTGCCTTGTGAATATCTAACATCGGGCTGGCCTTTATCAATGCTATACGTCCATTTTGGGTTAGCCAAGGTTTTAGTTCCAGCACATTTGGTTCGCAGTCTGCTAGAGAAACCATTTTATTGTTTCCACCATCTCTACGATAAGGATCTAGATAAATCACGTCAGCGGAGCTTTCCTTTAGTGTTTTTACACCATCATAGTTTACGCATTTGATTCGTTTACTCAATGAAGCAAGGTTATGGCTGGTAGTAGAAAATAGCTCTGAGTTTTTCTCAACATAAGTGGTAGTATCAAAATTTTGAGAAAGAAAAAAAGTATCTACCCCCATTCCCCCGGTAATATCCAAAAGCTGTTTTCCCGAAATTAAACTTGCTTTAATAGTGCCTGTATCTTCAGAACTGGACTGCTCTATACTGAGACCTGGCCAAAAAACCAGATTATAGTTTTGATACCAGGAAGGAAGTTTTTTTCTGATTTTCTGACGACAAGCTATTTGAGTAATAAGCAGCTTTTTGCTGTCATCTTTAGAATACTTAAAAAGTAGCTTTACAGGATCATCAAAGATGTGTTTCTCTATAAAATCCGAGTTTTGAAGAATATATTTTATTTCATCCTCGTTCATTCTCTCAAAGCACCATTCAGTACATATTGAAGGATGTTTGCACCCATTTGAAGAGCTTGTTCACGTATCTGTGGAGGATCATTATGTACTTCTTCATCTTCCCAGCCGTCACTTAAATCACTTTCCATGGTGTAGAATAATACCAACCTTCCGTCAATAAAAATACCGTAGGCTGCAGGCGGCTTATTATCATGTTCATGAATTTTTGGTAGTCCATCTGCAAATTTATAGTACTGATTATAGATTTCATGCGTGGGTGGAACAGGTGTGAGTTCAGAATTTGGAAATAATTTTTTTAGTTCAGGTCGAATAAACTTGTCCATTCCATAGTTGTCATCAATATGCAGAAAGCCTCCAGACTCCAGGTAGGTCTTAAGGTTTTTTGCCTCGCTTTGTGAAAATATCACGTTGCCATGGCCTGTCATATGTATAAATGGGTAGTTAAATATATCACTCGACCCAACGTCTACCACTTCATACTCGGGATCTATAGTAGTATTTAAATTTTGATTAGTATAAATCGCAAGATTAATCAACGCAGTGGGGTTGGAGTACCAGTCGCCACCACCATTATATTTCAGCAGAGCTAGTTTTTGAGAATACTGGCCAGTCAACATTAGTGACAAGCCCAATGACATCAGTGAGCTAAGCAGGATTTTCTTCATCATTTGACAAATGTAATTGTTATCACCTTATAGAATCATTTAAAACTCAAGTAGGAAAATAGCTACATGTAGTTATGGGGTAAAATCGTTTACTAATTAATGCCTATATGTAGCTGATTAAGCAAAGATTGCGTAAATATTTTGGGCAAAACTTTGTAATTTCACACTGAAGACAAAGCATTCCCTAACTATGAAGAAGTTTTACCTAACCAGCATATTTTCAGTATTAATATGTTGCAATTTAATCTGGAGTCAATCCACAACAATTGCGACATATACTTCAGGTGTAATTGCGAGTGACCACCTTACGGGAGCAGTTGCTATAAGTAATAACTCCAATTGCCCCGGTGTACTCAATGTTCCTGTGCCAGCAGGGCGATATGTAACATCTGTTGATGTTGAGTATCAGTTTCAAGCCTTAGGCAACGACTGGATTATTGAGCAAAGCTCATACTTAGAATGTGCTACTACAAGCACCAAGGAGGCAAATGTTACCACAGGCCCATCAATAACTGCAAGCGGAACTCAGAATTACTCCAGATCAGGACTCTTAATAGCAAATGGACTGGTGCCTACAGGAGGACTCCAGTTTAAGCTTCATGCATTTCGATCTTTTACCGGAGGAGGATGCTCATCTACTGCTCAAAGAATTGTGAATAACACATTCAAAATTACCGTACATCATGTGGCTGCACCTACTTGTTTGCCCCCATCTGCCATTTCGGTGGGTACAATATCTGCAAACAGTGCTAGCCTTAGCTGGACAACGGGTGGGGCAACTAACTGGCAAATTGAATATGGTCCATCAGGTTTTACGCCTGGCACAGGTTCCATAGTAGGAGTTACAAGCAACCCGTATGTTTTGGGAGGCTTAAATCCGAGTACTCGTTATGATTTTCGTTTAAGAGATAGTTGTGGAGTGGGCGATGTCAGCTTTTGGACCACCATGCAATCATTTAGAACAGCCTGTTCAGCCCTCTCTGCACCCTGGACAGAAGACTTTGAATCCATTGATTGGAATACAGGTTCAGGCTTTTTTGGGCGAGGATCTATTGATACTTGTTTTAGCCGAAATTATCAGAATCATTTTACAATGAAAGTTGGGCCGCCACAGTTTTTGTCAACAAATTCAGGTCCTTCAGGAGATCATACATCAGGCAGTGGAAAGTACATTTTCTCTGAAAGGATAACCTTCGGTACATTTCCAGACACTGCAGAAATTATTACCCCTCAGATTGACTTGTCACCTCTTACCATACCTGAATTTAGTTTTTGGTATCATATGTTTGGCTTTGATGTGAACCTATTGGAAGTCTTTGTTTCAAACAATGGTGGCAGCAGTTATACTTCAGTATTTTCAAAGCAAGGATCTCAGCAGTCAAGCCAGGCAGATCCTTGGAAAGAGGCCGTGATTAATCTTTCATCATATGCCAACGACACGATTATAATAAAATTTATTTCATACCAAACTAGTTTTGGCACTGCCGGTGATTTGGCTTTAGATGACTTGGATATACATGAACAGCCTAGTTGCCCAAAACCTCAGAATTTTACATTAGTTGGCACCGGCACCACTACAGCCGCGCTCCAATGGCAATCTGGTGGTGCTAGTAACTGGCAAATAGAATATGGCCCTGTAGGTTTTACCCCGGGCAATGGAACTATCATTAATGCCAGTTCAAATCCTTTTATCATTACAGGACTAACAGCAAGTACAAATTATGAGTTTTATGTAAGAGATAGCTGTGGAGTGGGGGATGTTTCAGCCTGGGTTGGAGCTATTTCTGGTCAAACAGCCTGTGTTCCTGTTTCTGCACCTTATACCGAAAACTTTAGTGGCGCGCAATGGACTGTTGGTACTATCACAGTACCAGGTGGAATTAACCAATGTTGGTATAGAGATGAATCGGTAAACTATCAAATGACACCGATGACCACGGTAACATCCTTCGCTACCGGGCCAAATGCCGATCATACCACAGGTACGGGTAAATTTTTAGCAGCGCAGCGCTTTTTTGGAACTTTAACTCCATCCACCAAAGGAATAGTTGAATCCAGGCTAATAGATTTATCACCACTTACCATACCTGAATTGAGCTTTTGGTATCATATGATGGGTTCTGATATTGACTCATTACGGATAGATATATTTGACGGACAGTCCTGGACCAAAGAAGGTGTTATAGTAGGGCAGCAACAGACAGCCAAAACTGATCCTTGGGAAGAGTATGTGGTAAATTTAAGTTCGTATGCAAATGATACAATAAAGCTTAGATTTAGCTACTACCGCACAACCACCTTTGCCTTTAATTCTGCAATCTGTATTGACGATATAGATATTCATGAACAGCCATCCTGTCCGAAGCCACAAAATTTAGCCTTACTAGGATTAACAAATACTACAGCTTCGCTTCAATGGACGAGTGGGGGTGCCAGCAACTGGCAAATAGAGTATGGCCCTGTGGGTTTTACATCAGGAAGTGGAACAATAGTGAGTGCCAGTTCCAATCCTTTTGTTATAACAGGGCTTACACCAAATACGAGCTACGATTTTTATGTTCGAGATAGCTGCGGGGCATCCGATGTTTCAGGTTGGATTGGTGAGGTTACCGGAAGAACAGATTGTAATCCGGTAAGCGCTCCTTACACAGAAAACTTTGACGGAGCCCAATGGACTATAGGTACATTTACTGTTCCTGGGGGAATCGACCAATGTTGGTACAGAGATGAAACCGTGAATTATCAAATGACACCGATGACTACTGTCACAGCCTTTAGCACAGGCCCCACAGCAGATCACACTACAGGAACTGGTAAATTTTTAGCAGCACAACGTTTTTTTGGCACACTCACGCAATCCATGGAAGGTGTGGTTGAGTCTAAGCTTATTGATCTCTCAACACTTACCACGCCCGAACTTACCTTTTGGTATCATATGTTTGGTGCAGATATTGACTCACTACGACTTGATGTATTTAATGGACAGAGCTGGACCAGAGAAGGCGTTATTGTGGGACAACAACAGACATCTAAAACTAGTGCATGGGAAGAGTTTTTGTTAAACATGAGTTCTTATGCAAATGACACAGTAAAACTTCGATTTACTTATTATCGTAATTCTAACTTTGCTTTCAATTCTGCCATTTGTATTGACGATGTAGATATCCATGAGCAGCCATCGTGTCCAAAACCGACCAACTTTAATTTAATAAGTACAACTTCAAATTCAGTTACTCTTGGTTGGACTACAGGAGGTGCCAGCAACTGGAATATCGAATACGGTTCATCAGGTTTTGCGGTAGGCACAGGTACTAAGCTTACTGTTACTTCAAATCCCTTTACGGTTGCAGGGCTTAATAGCTCTACCAGTTATGATTTTTACGTTAGGGATAGTTGTAGTGCTACCGACACCAGTATATGGGTAGGCCCGATTAATGCAACAACGGATTGCTTGCCGGTTTTAGCACCTTATACCGAAAACTTTGATGGAACCCCATGGGTTGTTGGTTCTAACTTTAATGACACAGGAAGTGTAAGTCAATGCTGGACACGAACCCCTTTGGTAAATTATTTTTGGAAGCCGGGTCCTCCTTTATTTATAACCACTCAAACAGGCCCTGCTGGAGACCATACAAGTGGAAATGGTAAGTTTCTTTATGCTGAGTCTATTTTTGGTGGAGGAACACCTCCCTTTGATGCCTATATAGAATCACCATTAATTGACTTGAGTTCACTCACCATACCTGAACTAAGCTTCTGGTATCATATGTATGGTACTGCTGTGGGTAGTTTGGTGGTAGAGGTAGATAATGGTACAGGCTATACACAGGTTTGGAATAAATCCGGACAGCAGCAAAATTCAGGCACTGATGCCTGGAAAGAAGCTGTAGTGAATTTATCATCTTATGCAAACGATACTATTCAAATTAGATTTAAAGCAGACAAGGCAAGTTTTAACACTTTTGCCGATGCAGCAATTGATGATGTAGATATACATGAAGCACCGAGCTGCCCAAAGCCACAGGATTTACTTGTAGTAGGAACAACAAATAGCAGTGTTACACTTCAATGGACATCAGGTGGGGCTAGTGATTGGAACATTGAGTACGGATCACCAGGTTTTAGTTTAGGCTCAGGTACCATTTTAAATGCTACTTCCAATCCTTTTACGGTTACAGGTCTTTCTGCCAATACCGGTTACGAATTTTACGTTCGGGATAGTTGTGGACTGGGAGATGTTTCTGATTGGGTAGGTCCGGTAAATGATACTACAGATTGTAACCCGGTAACCACACCGTATTTGGAAACCTTTGATGGAAATACCTGGATAGTCCCTCCAAGCACATTTGTGGCCGGTAATTTGGATCCATGTTGGGAGAGAGATAATACGGTTAATTACGTGTGGGGTGCACGACAAACAGTAACAACATTCTCTACAGGTCCGTCAGTAGATCATACTTCAGGCACAGGTAAATTTCTTTACACGCACCGCACTTTTGGTACGGTAATCCAATCTAATAATGGTACCGTAATATCTCCACTTATAAATACGGTTCCCCTTAATACACCAGAGTTGAGCTTTTGGTACCATATGTTTGGAGCAGATATTGACTCGCTGGTATTAGATGTTTTTGATGGAAATAACTGGAGTCGGGAATTCGCTATTATAGGGCAACAGCAAAACTCTAAGACAGACGCCTGGAAGGAAGCGATAGTAGATATCTCAGCTTATGCTAATGATACCATTAAGGTAAGATTTACAGGTTATAGAAATTCTACGTTTGCATTTAACTCGGTCATCGCTATTGATGACTTAAGCGTACATGAGCAGCCTAGTTGCCCTAAACCTTCCAGCCTTATTGCTACCGGAGCTACTGCTAACTCTATTACACTGGCATGGACAACTGGAGGAGCGACCAACTGGCAGGTGGAGTATGGGCCATCAGGGTTTGTTCCAGGCTCAGGAACTGTGGTCGCGGCAAATACAAATCCATACACGGTAACAGGGCTTAACAGTTCCACTACCTATGATTTTTATGTACAGGATAGCTGTAGTTCTACAGATGTAAGCGACTGGACTGGACCAGTTACTATATCTACTGATTGTCTTCCGGTACTTGCGCCTTACAGTGAAGATTTTGAAGGAATTGTTTGGCAGTCAGGTACTAACTTTAATGATACAGGAAGTGTTGATCAATGCTGGAAGCGAACTCCCTTAGCTGATTATTTATGGAAAACAGGACCAATGCCTTTTCCATCAACATTTACAGGGCCTAGTGGTGATCATACTACCGGTACCGGTAAGTTTGTATTTGCAGAAACTATTTTTGGCGGAGGCACAGCACCATTTGATGCTTACCTGGAAACTCCACCAATTGATTTAAGTTCTTTAACAGCTCCTGAGATGCGCTTTTGGTACCATATGTTTGGAAATGGTATTGGTAGCATGTCGGTAGAGGTAGATAACGGAACGGGTTTTACACAAGTATGGTCAAGAACAGGGCAGCAGCAAACATCCAACTCTGCACCTTGGGAAGAGGCAGTTGTAAGTTTATCCTCTTATATAAACGATACCATTGTGGTGCGAATAAAAGCTTCAAAAGCCACATTTACCACAGCAGCAGATGTTGCTTTTGATGATCTTACAATAGACGAAGAACCAAGTTGCCCCGAACCACAAAACTTAGCCATTAATTCTTCTACGAATACTAGCATCACCATTGGCTGGACATCGGGAGGTGCTTCCAATTGGTTGGTTGGTTACAGGCCATCTGGCAGTTCAATAGCTTTTACCATTGTGCCGGCTGCAACTAATCCTTTTACTATTACGGGCTTGAGTCCATCTTCGAGCTATGAAATATTTATAAAAGATAGTTGCGCAGCTGGTGATGTGAGTATATGGAAAGGGCCAGAAACAGGGACCACACTATGTGGAGTGGCTACAGCCCCTTGGGCCGAAAACTTTGATGGCTCGGTATGGGTAGAAGGAACAGGCTTGACCAATGTTGGAAATCAAATTAGTAATTGCTGGTCAAGGCCATCTGCTAACAACCCTAATTTTGGTACTGGCTCAGGTACAACCACTAGCGGAGGCACGGGGCCAAATGCTGACGTTTCTATTACAGGTAATTACATTTACACCGAAGCAAGTGGTGGGGCGTCAGGTGCCGGAGAAATTATTACACCGTTTATTTACATCCCAAGTTCACTTCAAAATCCAAGGTTCAAATATGCCTATCACATGTTTGGATTTAGTATTACCTCCATGACTGTTCAAATAGATGATGGAAGCGGATTTGGGCCAAATGTGAAAACATATACTGGCCAGCAGCAAACTTCTAATGCTGCGGCTTGGTTGGTAGATTCCATTATGCTTACAGCTTATTCTGGCGACACCGTTAGATTTAAATTTATAGGTACAAACGCTGGAATAGCCGGGGACATAGCAATAGATGAAGTAAGCGTGATAAGTGATCCGGTATCATGTTCTGCGCCAACAGGTATTTCTTTTAGCTCAGTTAGCGCTACTGGCTTCACTATAAATTGGGTAAACTCTACTAATGCAACTGTAGAAGTGGTAGAAACCGGCCAGGCACAAGGTAGCGGAACTTTTTATCCAAACGCAACCTCTCCACTTGTCATTTCAGGCTTACAAAGCAATACAGGATATGATGTTTATATTCAAGATAGCTGCGGAGTAGGTAACTTAAGTTCGTGGGCAAGTGGCAATCAAACCACATTGGTATGTCCATCTATCATTGGTACGTTTAGCAATATTAATAATTGGCTAAGTGTATCCTTTAATACAGCGGCTCTAGCTAATGCTGATTCTTTATACTGGGATTTTGGTGATGGAAACAATTCTTCAGCAACCAGTCCTACCCATAATTACTTAAGTGCAGGTAAGTATGGTGTTACTATGAGTGCATTTTCCAACTGTGGAGATACATTGCAGATTATTGATACTATTCAAGTTTGTGATACTCTCAAAGCAGATTTTAGTCAAACTCCGGTGGCAGATTCTATCAATTTTGATGCTTCCTCTTCCAGCAATGCCACTAGTTACCGCTGGAATATTGATGGAACCGATACCACAGGAGCGAGCGTTACTTTCAAATTTACCACTCCGGGAACCAAAGTAGTTACACTTACAGTGTACAATGAGTGCGGAGATAGCGCAACTATTTCTAAAAATGTAAACGCCTGTCCGCCTGCTTTAGCAAGCTGGACATACACAATTATTTCCACAACTTCTGCTGGAATGAAGGTACAGTTTGATGGTTCAGCTTCTACCAATGCAGTGAGCTATGATTGGGATTTTGGTGATGGAAATACTGGAACAGGGGTGAACCCACAGCATACCTATGTTACCCCTAGTTTAACTTACCTGGTGCGTCTTACTGTAAAAAACTCTTGCGGTACGCCTCATGCCAAAGCCTTTAAGCTTAGTGAAATTGGGTTGGTTGAAATAAGAACAGTTAGCAGTATTAAGATTTTCCCCAACCCGGTTGACGATCAGTTAAACCTGACTTGGGATGATACAGAGATGAGTATCCAGAATATTAGAATAAGTGATATATCCGGTAAAATAATGCTTAAGCAGAATGCACCATCTGCGGAAAGAGGGAAATTGACTATAGATGTGAATCATTTAACACCAGGACAATACATTATAAGTGTAGAAGGAACTTTAGGTGAATATTGGCAGCAAAAAATCATAGTTGAATAACATGAGTTGTGTGACTTAGCTTGTCCAAAGGTTGAAAATACCCAGACCTTCAAGGTTTCAAAAACCTTGAAGGTCTTTATAAAGACACCAACAGGGCCCTGCCAGAGTTTTAAAACTCCGGCAGGGCTTTTTTTGAGTTTAATCCAATGCCTTCAAGGGGTTTTTAAAATTTAGTATCTTCCTTTTCCAACCAAATCTTATCTCCATGAAAACCGAACATCATATTTATTGGTGGAATCTTGAAAATCTATTTGATGTAAATAACTCACCAGAAAGGCCAGCGTGGCTGCAAAGGCGGCTTCGCAGCGAGCTGAAAGGCTGGACAGCAGCAGTATTGGATAAAAAACTCACCAACCTCACTGACATTATTTGCAGGCTTGATGGCGGAAATGGCCCGGATATACTGGGTGTGTGCGAAGTAGAAAATAAGAAGGTGATGGAAAAGCTGCTTCAAAAACTCCACTCCAACCTACCCCGAAAGTATAAGGTTATGCACCATGATACAAGCGATGGCCGTGGCATAGACGTGGCCATTATTTACGATACGCAGAAATACAGTGATGATGGCCGCCAGTTTTCGTTAGAAATTATGAAAAGAAATGCTACACGCGATTTGTTTCAGGTACAATTGACGACCGCTGCAGGCAATGAACTGGTGCTGATAGCCAATCACTGGCCGGCACGCACAGCCGGAAAATACGAAAGTGAGCCTTACCGGATGATGGTGGGTGAAACCTTGAGCTACTGGATAGAAAGAATACATGACATAAAGTGGAAGGAAAAAAAAGAAAAGTACCCCGCCATAGTGCTAATGGGCGATTTTAATGACAACCCTTATGATCGGTCGCTTACAGAATATTTGCGCAGTAGTGGCAACCTCGAAAAAGTAAAGAATTCTACCAGCCATATTATGTTCAATATGATGTATAGCTTTGTGGGGGGCGATATTGGCACGCACGTGTATGGTAATGATATCAATGTATTGGATCAATTTATCGTGTCCCGATCTATGGTAGTGGATTATTATAAGTATCCTTTTCAGGTAGATTCTATACAGATTGTATATTATCCAGAAATGGTAAAAGGAGACTATAATACACCTGTACGCTTTTCAAGGCCCAGCAAATCTGACTATGATGATAAGGGCTATAGCGATCATTTGCCCATAGAGCTGGTGCTGGAAGAAGATTAAAAGCAGACCTTGAATTAAATGTCAAGACAGGAGATTGATAATTTTTACCTAAATCTGGCAGAGCCCAACCGGGCTTGTATGCTAAGCCTTAAGGAGATTATTACTAAATGCCACCCAAAAATTACAGAAGAATGGAAGTATCGCCTTCCATTTTTTTACCTCAAGGGTAAAATGTTCTGTTACTTGTGGATAGATAAAAGGACAAAGCACCCCTACATCGGATTTACGGATGGTGGATTTATTGATCATCCCATGCTGAAGCAGGGCGATAGAAAGAGAATGAAGATTTTATTGATTGACCCTAATCAAGATTTGCCTCTCGAATTATTACAGGAGGTACTAAGAATGGCTTTGAATCTTCGTGAATAACTTATTCTTCTTTCCCAAAAAAGTAAGCTACACCTATACCCACATTTGCCCTACCGGCTGGTTGTGCAGAGGGTATTTCTTGCGAGAGTGGAATTTGCACAAAAGTGTTTATGTAAAATCTTTTGATATATAAATCTAAACCGAGAGTGAGGTTTACAAAACTGCCTCCGCTAAATTCTTTCACCACTTCATATTGATAATCTTTATCAAAGTGCTCAAGACTTATTCCTGCGCTGGGTAGGTAGGCAAATTTTTTTGTTTCGCCCCAGTAAAACAGGGCCATAGCTCCGCTAAATTGATTTCCAAAATCATAGGTAAGTTCGTTTTCGCCATTAAAGGTATAGCGCAAATTGGTATTGAGTCCCCAGGTACGGTAGCGCAATGTGTGTATAAGATGAAGGTTGTAGCTAAAGGCACCACTGCCTACCTGAAAACCTGCGGGCAACATAAGCTTAGTATCATCACGCTGCTGATATTTTCCGGTAGGCAAACCAGTACCACCACCTAACAGTAGTAAGTTTTTCCAGTTTGAAGTAATACTGTCGCCATAGTCTAGCAGGGTGTAGTTTACATTTATATTAATGTCTCCCACACCTTCTATTTGGGTAGTACGCTGGGTTTCTATCCGCTGGTTTACCGAGTAAGGTACATTTACAAATAATTGCCACTTTTTGGCAGGGTAGTAGCGCAGCCAGGCCTCGGTTCTATAAAAGCGGTCTTCCAGCACCTGGCTTGCGGCATCATTTTCATTTACATTAGATGAAGGGTGCAAAAAATTGCTGTATTGGAATCTTAGGCCAGCCAGGTTTTGATTAAACTGCGGAAGTACACCTAAATAATTCATACCTGCCCCGCAGCCGCAAATATCGCAAGCTGATATATTTAATGAATACAAAGAGAGTACAAGGGCAAGGATTATTGACCTTTTCATTAGTGCTATAAATTTTGCTCACCCTTGGCAAGCGATGGTTTTGAAATATAATTATAGTCCGTAAGGGTGGTAAGAAATTGTATCAAATCCTGCTTGTCATATTCTGACAAAATAATGGGCTGCTTTAGCTCATCGGCTAAATTTGGCGTAGGCTTAATGCCATCAGTGTAGTGGTCAATTACTTCTTCCAAAGTATTGAAACGGCCATCGTGCATGTAAGGAAAACTTAGCTCTACATTGCGCAAACTGGGTACTTTAAATTTACCACGGTCGCTTTCTTTCTGTGTAATTCTAGCTCCGCCAATATCATCTGAGGTAATATCCAAACCATTGTTTTTAAAACTAAAATCAGTGGTAAGTGCACCGCTGTGGCAAGAGGCACAGTTTTGTTTAAAAATATTGTAGCCCCGTTCTTCACTTTTGGTAAAAACTTTCTTGCCCAAAAGTTGCTCGTCAAATTTGCTTTCAGCCGAAATCATCATACCCATAAACTGCGCCAGGGCATACAGTAATTTTTGATCAGAAATGCTGTCCACATCAAAAGCCCGCTTAAAGAGTTTACGATAAGTAGGGCTGGAATTAAGTTTTGCCACTGCATCAAAAAGACTGTTTCCCATTTCTAGCGAATCTGTGATGGGAGCCACTGGCATTATTTCTATATGATTGATTCCGCCATCAGCCATAAAAGAAGGAAACCAAGCTAAATTGGCCAAGGCAGGTGAATTTCTTTTGCCTAAAAATCCATTGATGCCTTCACTCTTGGCTTTTCCAGGGTCAGCAAAACCTGCTTCCTGATGATGACAAGATCCGCATGAAACAGTACCCGAAGCCGAAAGAATGGGATCGTAAAAAAGCTTGCGTCCTAGCTCAAAGCCATCTTTGGTTACAGGATTATTTTTGAAATTATACTCCGGGACAGGAAAGTGCTCTGGCCGCTCAAACCCAATATAACCATCGGGTTGAACTTCAGTTTTCTCTGGTCTGCAAGATGAGATAAGAAAAAGGACACCTACCACCCATAGCAGGTGTCCTTTCGTAATGGTCGATATTTTTCTCCACCCAAGCAATTAGTCGTGGATATGATCTAAGCTGAAGGCTTCACTAAAATTGAGAGAAATCATTTTAGCATCAGCGCCAGGCATGTGTACTTTGCTCTTTTGCGCCAAGCTTATTGGCTGCTGCCCATCCAGTGCTTTAGAAACATCTACCATAATATGCACTTGTGGTGAAGCACTAGGGCTTATACTTAGCATGTGGTCATGCATCATGTGCGACTTTTTTTGCTGTGCAGCATTTTCACCGGCAAAGCCACCTACGTGAAATCTAAAAGTACCGTCAGCGGCACTGGCAGAATTGCCCTCAAATTTCATGAAAATGTATCCCGTGTTCCAGCTCCAAAACATATCGTTGGCCGGGCTAAGGGCGCCTTCTTGTGCACCGGCTACATTGCGTGCGCTGTCCACGCCTATCAT
>JAUHWX010000049.1 GCA_030427285.1 Bacteroidia bacterium | reverse complement strand
CACAGCCTGGAGCTCAATACCAAAGTGCAGTTTTTAGACCTTAAACTCGTGCAGTTTTTCGCCCCCGTTCAGGATGAAATATGGATGCCCGTTACCCAGCAGTTTGATTACAAAGCCTCTATTTTCGGGTTTTCAGGAAAGTATAAATACCTGGCTTCGGTGATTAATTATAAGGTTAAAAAAAATGATGAGCTGGACGAAACCGTGATTCTGGTTGATGAAAAAATTGAAGAAGCACCTGAAGAAATTGAGGCCATCAAAAAAGGGAATGTAGATAAAGGTCTGGAAGAGGTTTTTGCCGAAGACAAAGGTGTAAGCCGGAAGCAGTTTAGAAAACTGATGAAGGAATACGAGAAAGAAGAAAAAAAGGAAAGTGGAACAGAAGACATTATTTCGGACTACGAATACAAGATAGACTCGCTGGCCGCTCAGCGCGATTCCGCTTACTGGGCCAATATTCGTAGCGTGCCGCTTACGCAAAAAGAAATTGACAGCTACAGAAAAGATGACAGCATATATGTAGCCGAAAAGCAAGATTCCACAAATCCTTACAACCCAAGGCGTTTTGATATTGGAGATTTACTAATGGGTGGTCGTAGCCAAATCACCGATAGCGTCATTCTCACCACACCCGGTATTATTCCACGCTTTCGCTTTAATACCGTAGAAGGTTTCAATCTGGATTTGGAGGCAACTTTAAACCTTTATGAAAACAAAAAATACCATTGGTCAATCACGCCAACCGTACGCTATGGCTTTTCCAGCACTGAGCTTTACGCCAAACTGAACACAGGACTTACTTATGGCACAATAGAACAACGCACCAGCTGGAATCTGGAAGGCGGCCATTTCATCAATCAGTTTTATGACAATTCTATCAATCCATTTATCAATACGGTTTACACGCTTTTTGTGGAGCGCAACTACATGAAACTCTATGATCAGGATTATGTAAAACTCAGTTGGGATAGAAACTTCAGGTATAAATGGAGGGCAAACGCTACGGTACAATGGGCCTCTAGAAATAGCCTTAGCAACACCACCGACTTCGGTTTTTTTAGGTATGACAAGTATCAATATACCAGCAATGATCCGGTAAATGTGGAGAATGCCCCCGTTACATTTGAAAACAGCAAAGCCCTAACCAGCAAAATAAATGTGGCTTGGAAACCCTGGTTAAAGTTCAGAAAATACAACGGTATGCTTCGCCCGGTTGAAGAATCTTCGCCTGAGTTTCGCTTGGCCTATAACGCGGGTTGGGACAATATTCTAGGAAGCACCGTCAATTTTCAGCAATTGGAACTTGGCGTAAAAACTTCGTTTGACTTAGGTGTTCGCGCCACTTTTGATATCGATGCCCAAGTGGGAACTTTCTTCAATAATGATGGAATGCTCCTCACCGACTTCAAGCATTTTAACGGTGGCCTTACGGAGATTGCGCCATTGAGCGTTACGGGCAATTATCGCCTTTTGGATTACTACAATTACAGCACACAGCAACAATATATTTCGGCTCTGTCCTACATCCGCTTTCGCAAATTTCTATTTACCCAATTGCCGTTGGTGCGCCTAAGTGGAGTGAAGGAAAACCTTTTTGTCAACTACCTAAAAACCACCAACTCGCCACACTATACCGAAATCGGCTACGGGATAGATAACGTGTTTCGCATTTTCCGAATAGAGTTTGTACAAAGCTTTGACGGTCTCGACCCACTAACTTTTGGCATCCGGGTTGGTGTTGGCTCGCTTATTCAAGTTGGCCGTAGGTAGGTAGGTTACAGGTCACTTTTTCATGCAAAGCCGCAAATGTTTTAAGACTAAAATCAGCGCTTATAAGCGTAATCGGTGTGCTATTTAACCATTGAACACACGGAGTTTTGCTGAGTTTTCTTTCCTGCTTTGCGACTTTGCGTGACACAGTTTTTCATGCCTAAGAATTTTAGGTATATTCGCCCCCATGAAAGACAACTCACTTTTGAAGGGTGCTTTATCCACACTTATTTTAAAACTATTGGCTGATAATGGTCAAATGTATGGCTATGAAATCATCCAAAAAATAAAGGAAGCCAGCGCTGACCAAATGCAGATTACCGAAGGCGCATTATACCCAGCTCTACACAAAATGGAGCAAAATGGGCTGCTAAAAAGTGAGCTTCGTCCTGTTTCGGGAAGAACTCGAAAATACTACGCACTAAGTCCCAAAGGCCAAAAAGCCACGCAAAGCAAGCTGGATCAACTTCAAGGTTTTTTGAGTTCTATTCAAATGATTATTCAACCAAAAGCGCAATAGGTGGAAAATTCTAAGTTAAATGCTATTCAAACTTATCTCTTCAATAATGGTGTGGAGTATTATGATGTGCAAGCCGAACTGATCGACCACTTTGCCACGGCCGTAGAAAAGGCAGAAAAAGAAAACCCTAATATACCATTTAAGGAGGCTCTAATAAAAGCTCATCGTGCTTTTGGTGGCCGTGAGGGATTTAGGAAATACATTGAAGCTGCTGAAACGCGCGTTACCAAAAAAACCTTTGCGTTGATAGGTCACACTTTTGTCCGTTTTGTAAGTTGGCCCTACTTGGTAATAACTTTCAGCTTTGCCGCCATGTGGTACTGGCTGTTTCAAAATTTGTTTATCCAACCCAGATATTACTTTGTACTCATCATGCTAGCTTTTATAGGCGTTGTACTCCGCAATACTTTTACACTCCGAAACTCAAATTTTTTCTTGGCCAAAAAAACCAGTCGCTCATTAGGGTGGGTAGCCTATTTACTACTTTACCTACCTGGTGGAAACACTATTCTCTTTTCTGCAGACACCTTTTCACCTATCTTTCTTACTATTTACTTTACGATACTCACCTTAGCTTTGGTGGCCTTTTGGCGAATACCCCACCTGGCAACCCAAGAAGCCA
Organism: Bacteroidia bacterium; assembly: GCA_030427285.1. Classification (GTDB taxonomy): domain Bacteria; phylum Bacteroidota; class Bacteroidia; order Flavobacteriales; family Schleiferiaceae; genus Owenweeksia. Next base: position 14,449 of record JAUHWX010000049.1, on the reverse strand, counting down.
GAAAATTGTACCCCGAAATCGCATAAATGTATTAATTCAGCGAAAGCAGTAGTGGCTCTTTCAATTTTCGTGTTAGATTTGAACCATCGATAAAACCAATCACGCGTGAAAGACCTTATTTCCAATTTCGCTGAACATATTTCGGACGCTTTAAACAGCATCCAGTCTTCCAATCTTAAACCTGCTGAGCGCCCGATCAAAAATGTGTTGATCACAGGTCTTGGTGGATCAGGCATTGGTGGAACTATAGTGGCTGAACTAGCTGCTCCTACTTGTTCGGTACCTATTACGGTAAATAAGAACTATAGCATTCCTGGTTTTGTGGATGAAAACACTTTGGTGATTGCCTGCTCCTACAGCGGAAATACCGAGGAAACACTAAGTGCCACACGAGAAGCTTTGAAGAGAAAAGCACAGGTAGCATGCATTACCTCAGGTGGTGAGTTATATCAAATGGCGCAGGCTGGTGGATGGAACACACTTACCATGCGCGGTGGAAACCCTCCGCGAAGCATGTTTGCTTTTTCCTTTTCTTACCTCAGCTATATGCTTAGTCACTACAAGCTTATCGATCTTGATGTGATTACAGGTCTGGAAAATGCGGTAAACCTTATCAATGGCGAAGAAGCTTCAGTACTTATTGAAGCTGAACAATTGGCCAGTCGCTTACGTGGAAAAACTGCCATAATATATGCCATAAGCGGAAGTGCGGGTATAGCAGCACGCTGGCGCCAGCAACTAAACGAAAATGCTAAGATGCTAGCGTGGGAAGCTGAAATCCCTGAAATGAACCACAATGAACTTGTGGGCTGGGAAGGTGGAAGCGCACAGTATGCCCCGGTTTTTCTTCGCCATGACAATGATTTTGACCGCAACCAAAAGCGTATTGAAATCATTAAAAATATAATTGGCGAAAAGACCAACCACATAAATGAAGTGTGGAGCAAAGGCAATGGCCCAATAGAAAAAACCTTGTATCTGGTGCACTTTGGCGATTGGGTTTCTTACTACCTTTCGGAATTCAATAAAGTGGATATTATGGATATCAAATCCATTGACCTGCTAAAGTCCGAGTTATCAAAAATACCATTGTAAATACTGAAATTCTCTTCCAGGATTTAGGTCTCATTGACTACCAAAAGGCATGGAACTATCAGGAAGAATTGTTTGACAAAACCGTTCAAACTAAGTTTCACAACCGCAAAGTTTCGGAAGATGAACAGATTGTGACCCAAAACCATTTGTTGTTTTGTGAGCATCCTCATGTGTACACCCTAGGCAAAAGTGGTAAGCCTGAACATTTATTAATTGCTCCTGATAAACTTTACGAAGTAGGAGCCACTTATTATAAAATAAACCGCGGTGGAGATATTACTTATCACGGCCCGGGCCAATTGGTGGGCTACCCCATCCTTGATCTCGATCACTTCTTTCCTGATATTCACAAATACCTCCGCTATCTCGAAGAAATCTTTATTCGCATACTGGCGGATTATGGCCTTCAAGGGGAGCGCTCACCCGGAGAAACAGGTGTATGGCTGGATGTGGGCAAACCCAATGCACGTAAAATATTAGCACTTGGTGTAAAAGCAAGCCGCTGGGTTACCATGCATGGCTGGGCTTTTAATGTAAATACTGACCTCCATTATTTCAAAAACATTATTCCTTGCGGGATAGACGATAAAGACGTTACTTCTCTTGAGAAAGAATTAGGCCGCCAAGTGCCTATGCAAGAAATAAAGGAAAAGGCGAAGAGGTATTTTGCTGAAGTGTTTCAGGTATCGCTGCGATAACTAATCCTTAATTTATTTTCATACATTTTGCCCATCAACACAAGCTCATTATGAAAACTCTATCTCGAATTCTAGCTTCAATCTTCCTTGTCATACTACTTCTAGTTTTGGGTCTCTTTATCACCGGAAATGAATTTCTGATAAAAGGAGTTTGGGCAACATACCTTCACGGTGAAAAAACCGCAACCATTGATGACGACCGCTTTTTTGATACCCGGAAAGTGACGGCCAACAACCCTGAGCCATGGCCCATTCATGAAAGATACAATGCAGTAAAACTTAGTGATGAGCTAAATTCCACTTTGCAGGAATCGGAATCAGTAGCTTTTTTGGTAGTGAAAAATGACAAACTGCTTTTTGAGCAGTATTGGGATGGATATAGTGACACCAGCCATAGCAACAGTTTTAGTATGGCAAAAAGTATTGTAACCATACTTACCGAAATTGCCATCGAACAAGGTTATATCAAAAGCTGGAATGAAAAGGTAAGTACTTTTCTTCCTGAGCTCGAAGGCCCCTATGCGAGCGATCTTGAGCTATGGCATCTTAGCACCATGACCGCTGGACTTCAGTGGAACGAGCACTACACTAATCCCTTTGACATCACGGCCCGAGCGTATTACGGAAATGACATTGCCTCCCTTATGTACCGTGAAGTCCCTGTGGTGAATGAGCCGGGCGACACCTATAATTATCAAAGTGGCGCTCCTCAGTTATTGGGTTTGATTTTATCCAAAGCAACAGGCAAAACAGTAAGTGAATTTGCTTCCGAAGTGCTCTGGTCAAAAATTGGAGCCATGCATGATGCTTCCTGGCATCTTGATCATAAAGATGGAAATGAGCTTACCTATTGCTGCTTTAATTCCAATGCCAGAGACTTTGCTCGCCTAGGCAAGCTTATGCTCAATTATGGAAATTGGGGTGGAAATCAAATCCTGGACTCAGCGTTTGTAGCAAAGGCTAGCCATGGTGTGGGTGTAGATTATTACGGATGGTCATTTTGGATTTACAATGATCTGAATACACCAGTCTATTACTTCCGTGGCATATTGGGCCAATACGTAATTATATTCCCTGAAAAAGATTTGGTAGTCTGCCGACTTGGAAAACGCAGGTTAGAAAACGAAGACAACCACCCTAAAGATTTTAAGGTGATTGCCCGTGAAAGTCTTAAGTACTTTGGCTATTAAAGCCTGATCCCAACATTAAATGTTAGCACATACTGATTGGAGCTTGAGGACTGAACACTGGGGTCTTTAAACTCCACATAATCGGATAGGCCAAATTCATAATTAAGGTCAAATGTGAAAATAGCTAAATCCACACCAGCTCCTACCACTCCACCAACAGTCGCTGATTTGTAATCACCGCGCTTCAGCACAAAATCTTCATCGCTATTCACATCTACAGGGAAATTAAATGCCGGACCAAGATTGGCTCTCACTGAGATAAGATCAGTTGTAAGAATACGAATACCCATTTGCACAGGAACTTTGATAGAGGATACTTTTACATCCGTCTTGTAGGTGGTTTGGCCATTTGGTAAAAGGCTAGATTCTACAATTGTATACTTGGTGTTGTATTGATAATAAAAAACACCCGGTTGAAAGAAAACCAAACCATCGCCTAGCCTTAAATCCAAACCCACATTGTACCCTGCCTTGCCGGAAGAAGAAACACCTTCTAGCTCATCCGTCAAACCGGAGATATTCATACCAACCTTTGGATTAACGTAAATGCTCTTGTCAGCACGTTGGGCCATTACGCTGCCCGATACAGCCACTAATACCAATAGTGATTTTATTAATTTCATGATGTAGAGATTTTTAGAGTTTTAATTAGCACATCCATTTGGGAGTGCATAATTAAGAAACTTCAATTATTTCAAAATGTTTAATTGAGTAAAAGAGGAATTACTTTTCCTCCTCCACTCCAAGCATTCCGCTCTCCATCCTCAGTGTATACGTTTTCTTTTCGTTTTCAAACAACACCTTTAAGGGGTATGCTTTGGCTGCTTCATCAGTCGGGAACCATGTTTTCTCGGCTTTGTCCACAATTATAAAAAGACCCTCATCATCGCCTGAAGCACAAAATGTGCTCGCATCGCAGTCAAATTTTGGTAGGCCAGATTCCTGACTGATTATTTTAAAAGCTTCGCTTACCTGAAATACCGGAACCCCAACTTCGCTAATATTTATAATGTCTTTTTCATTAAAAACAGTACGTGAATTAGCTTCTACACGCTCACGCCCGATGAATTCCACTACATTGCCTGCTGGGTCTAAAAAATAAACGGACCGCGCCTTCCAGTTTGGAAAATCCTGAATCTTTCCTTCAGCGGTTTCTATAATATCTACCTTTTTCTCCAGCCAACGCATTGCTTTATTCACAGCATCGTAAGGAATATTTAGGGCAAAGTGATAATAAGATTTTTTGAGTCTGTTTTCTGAAAATGTGAGCATTGATGACCCCAAGCGAAGGGTTATCGACTCTTCACTTTCATCAACCACATCAAAGGCAAACTTCTTGGTATAATAATATTTCTGCTCCTGAAGATTTGCACAGTCTAAAGTCAAATGTTTAATTTTCATAGACGCGTTTCAGGTTATTTACTACCTCTCGATCGGCTCCCAGAACATTTAATTCGGTAAGCTCATTAATAGCTAACCACACAAAATCTAAATGTTCATTCAGATTTAAAGTTCCTGAACGAATTTCACAAATAATAGGAACTAAAGCAATCTTTTTGTTGGGATACTGCCAGTCTACTTGTGTTAATTTTTTCAATGGTTCAACCTCAATTTGAAGCTCTTCCCATATTTCACGGGTTATGGCAGCGTAATCTGTCTCATCATCCTCCACCTTACCTCCCGGAAATTCCCAATGGTAAGAATGATCCATTTTGCCACTTCGCTGCGTAAGCAAAAGTTTTCCATCGGCATTTTTTATAATAGCGCAAACTACTCGTATCATTACTCACAATGATACCTATTTTTGTGCAATGGCTTCAGACAAAATCAGCAACATACTTCGCAGCCTTCCCAATAAGCCGGGAGTGTATCAGCACTTGGATAAAAACGGAAAAATAATTTACATAGGTAAGGCTAAGGATTTGCGCAAGCGCGTGTCTTCCTACTTTACCAAAAGTCATGACAATGCACGCACCCACATGCTGGTACGCAAAATTGAAGACATCAAAACTATTATTACCGAAACAGAATTTGATGCGCTGCTACTTGAAAATAACCTGATAAAAGAATACCAGCCTAAGTACAATGTAAACCTGAAAGACGATAAAACGTACCCGTGGATTTGCATCAAAAAAGAGCGCTTTCCGAGGATATTTTCAACGCGTAATCAGGTAAAAGATGGCTCCGAATATTATGGTCCGTATGCCTCGGTAAAAGTGATGCGCACAGTACTCGACCTCATCCGTCAGCTCTATCATATCCGCACCTGCAAGCTTGCTCTTAGTGAAGAAAACATAGACGAAGGTAAGTTTAGAATATGCCTGGAATATCACATTGGCAATTGCAAAGGCCCTTGTGAAGACCGCCAGAGTGAAGAAGAATACCTGAAAGATATTGAAGCTTCTCGTGATCTGATTAAGGGTAACCTGAACTCTGTAAAAAAGATGCTGACCAAGCAAATGCACACTCTTGCAGAGGAACTCAGGTTTGAGGAAGCTCAAAAGGTGAAGGAGAAAATTGACATGGTAGAAAAATACCAGGCGCGATCTACGGTGGTGCACCCCACCATCACCGATATTGACATCTTCTCGGTAACAACCGATGCGGAATATGGCTATGTAAATTACCTTAAAATTATAGATGGTGCCGTGTTGCAATCGCACACTGTAGAACTTAAAAAGAAGCTTGACGAAACTGCTGAGGAGCTACTTGAAATGACCATCCCTGAAATTCGTGAACTTTTTAAAAGTACTTCTAAAGAAGCCTATCTCTCGCACGAAATCGACTTAGAAATTCCGAATCTAAAACTTACAGTACCTCAGCGTGGCGACAAAAAGCATTTGGTGGATTTGAGCTTAAAAAATGCGCGCTACTTCCGAATGGAGAAGTTGAAAAATATTCAAATTGTGGACCCGGATCGGCATGTAAAACGCCTGATGCAGCAAATGAAGCAGGACCTTCGAATGAGCGAAGAACCCCGCCATATTGAATGTTTTGATAATTCAAACATACAAGGAACCAACCCCGTGGCCGCTTGTGTCGTGTTCAAAGATGGAAAGCCCAGTAAAAAAGATTACCGCCATTTTAACATAAAAACAGTGGTGGGCCCGGATGACTTTGCCAGTATGGAAGAAGTAGTTTTTAGACGGTATAATAGATTACAAAATGAAGGAGAACCTTTGCCACAACTCATAGTAATTGATGGTGGTAAAGGCCAGCTCAGCGCTGCCTTAAAAGCATTGGAAACTCTTGGCCTTCGCGGTAAAATTGCCATCCTCGGAATTGCCAAAAGGTTAGAGGAGCTTTACTTTCCCGGAGACAAATATCCCTTGTACCTAGACAAGCGATCGGAAACATTAAAAATAATACAAAGGCTGCGTGACGAAGCTCACCGATTTGGAATTACCCATCACAGAAATAGAAGAAGCAAGAGCACATTTAAATCAGAACTTGACCAAATTGAGGGAATTGGGCCCGCCACAATAAAAGACCTACTTAGCAAGTTTAAGTCCGTGACTAAGGTAAAAGAGGCCTCTCAAGAAGAACTAACAGAAGTAGTGGGACACTCGCGCGCCACGCGAATTATCGCTTACTTTGCTAAAGACCAAAAACAATAAATAGTGTTTCGGAAACTCCTCCTCACATTTTCTGCAATGCTAATCCTGGCTAGCTCAAGCCAAGGTCAAAACAGCGACACCTGTGACATTTCTATTGGATTAGTTTTAAGCGGTGGTGGTTCTAAATCGCTTGCACAAATAGGAGCACTCAGAGTAATTGAAGAAGCCGGAGTGAAAATCGACTACATAGCCGGCACAAGCATGGGGGCCATAATTGGCGCACTTTATTCATTAGGCTATTCAGTAGACGAGATTGAGGAATACATGCGAAAAGTGGATTGGGATGCACTTCTCAATAATGAAATTCCAAGGAACAGGCTCAGTTATTTTGATAGAAAATCAGACTCAAGATATATTCTTACACTACCTGTTTACGAAGGAAAAGTAAACCTACCTACGGGCCTCAATTATGCACAGTACATCTTAAAACAACTTAACTACCTTACTCAGCAATGTCATCAATATGCTGATTTTTCTGAATTCCCCATTCCTTTTTTGTGCGTAGCCACCAACTTAGAAGACGGTAGCATGAAGGTATTTGAAGAAGGAAACCTTTCGGACGCTCTTCGCGCCAGCGCAGCTTTTCCGTCACTTTTTACACCCTATGAGGTAGATGGAGAACTCTATGCTGACGGTGGTTTGGTTAACAATTACCCCGTAGAGCCTTTGAAAGAAAAGGGTATCGAATATATTATAGGTATAGACGTGCAGGACTTTTTATATAAGAAGGATGAACTCAATTCTGTAATGCGCATTCTAGAGCAAACCTCATCATTTGTAAATGCGCGTCAGTATCAGGATCAAATACAGTTTACGGACCTACTCATAAAACCAGACTTACACGAGGCTAGCATTACCACTTTTGATTTATTTGATACCATAATAGCCCGAGGCGAAAAAGCTGCCCGCGAGCAACTTGCTCCCCTACTAGCACTGGCAAAGTCAGATACTTCGTCACCCATAAACCGCGCTCAATGCACTGCACTTCCTCTTGATACTTTTTATATATCCGACATAAAAATAGAAGGCATTAAAAACTCTAGTGAAGAATTTATTTTAGGCAAACTTCGCGTGAAAGAAGATCAACTGTGTTCTATTGAAAAACTTGACCGCGGTTTGGATCAGCTCTATGGTTCCAAATACTTTAAGCATGTAAACTACTACCTCACACCATTAGATACCGGCTATCGCATTACTTTATCAGTAAAAGAAGAAGAAGCCCTCACGCTGTTTCGACTAGGCTTGCATTACGATGATGACTTTGGGGCAGCTCTATTACTCAATTTCACAAAGCGTAATTTATTTTTTAAAAACTCACGCTTTTCTGCCGAAATCGCTGTGAGTCAAAATCCAAGGGCCAACATTCACTATTATGTGGACCGCGGGCTGGTTCCTACCCTGGGAATAAGCTTCAGAACAAATCGCTTTAGTTACCGCATTTACGATGAAAATAGAAACCCCGTAGCTCAAAGTAACTATTTTGACTTTAGTACAGATCTTTTTCTTCAATCTACCATCTATGATGCCTTTGCAATAGGCGCAGGTGTAGAATTTGATGGTGTGGTTTTGTCTGATGATTTATCCAAAATTCAAACGGATACCGGTTACAGCAGCTTTTTAAATTATTTCGCGTATATCGATTTTGACTCCTTCAACGATGCCAATTACCCTACACATGGCTCTAAGTTTTCTGCTAAAGCTAAAATTATAGGCAGACAGGAAAACTTCAGCATATTTTATGAGCCAAGCTCAGTGATTGATGTAGAGTTTAGGCAAGCGATGAGTTTTGGCGAGCGTGTATCAATGGTAGCCGGTACAAACTTTATCACCACCGTAGGGCCTGACTTGGAATATCCGTACAACATTTTTCTTGGCAGTATGGGGCAAAATTATATCAATTACATCACCCCTTTTATTGGCTATCGCTACATGGAATTGATTGGCCGCACCGCACTTATTGTGAGGACTGACCTCAACATTGAGTTTTTAAAAAACCACTACATAATGGTAAAAGCCAATTTAGGAAAACTAGAAAACTCTATTCAAAACACCATTGAGTCGCGCGTAGTGCTTGACGGCTATAGTTTGGGATATAGCTACGACAGCCCGATTGGTCCACTGGAAATAAGTGTGGCCGGCAGTACAAATCATAAAGATGTATACTCCTATGTGAGTCTAGGTTTTTGGTTTTGACAATGAGAACATTCGGCCTTGTTTTTGTTAACTTCACATCACCTCTAAAATAGTATACCCCATGAGTGAAAGTCACCAATTTTGGATGTTTAATGATGTGAACCTGTTTCAGGTAATGTGTCCCAATAAGTTGACACATCATCCTGGCTCCAGGGATGGCCACAAAGTTTACTCTAAGGGCGAAACAATATATTTTACAGATGATCCGGCAAACACACTTTACCTTGTTGCCAGTGGCAAAGTGCGCATATTAAATTACTCAGAAGACGGTGAAGAAGTAGTGCGGGCCATACTTGGAAAAGGCGAAATGTTTGGGGAGTTGGCCTTGCTAGGTGAAGACAGGCGAGGAGAAATAGCTGAGGCAATGGATGATGAAACCATGGTATGTGCCGTGCATACTGATCACCTGCATGAGCTCATGCAAGATGATGCTGAGTTCACTTTCAAAATATACAAATGGATTGGACTACGCATGAAAAAAATGGAGCGTAGAATTGATAATCTCATCTTTAAGGATGTTCGCTCGCGACTAGTAGACTTCTTAAAGGAAATGGCCCAGGAAAAAGGAACTCAAACCAAAAATGGAATTGAAGTAGAGCACTTTTTTACCCACAAAAATTTGGCAAACCTTATTGGCACTTCTCGCCAAACAGTGACTACCACCCTAAATGAACTTAGAGATGAGGGCCTAATTGATTTTAGTAGAAGGAAAGTAATTATCAAAAAGCCAAACTCTTTTTAAAGAAACACACTCACTTCATTTAGTGGCTTTCTTTCCAGATCAGGCACTTGAGCGTGCTGTGATGGATAACCCACGGGCAATAGCAAAAAAGGTTTTTCATTAGCTGGGCGCTCCAATATCTCTGATAAAAAATTCATTGGACTTGGAGTATGAGTAAGAGTTACCAAGCCGGTATTGTGTATTGCTGATATCAAAAAACCACTAGCGATTCCTACAGATTCTTGCACATAGTAGTTCTTGGCTCGCCCTTCTGGCAAATCATCGTACACCTTTTTAAAAACCACAATCAACCAAGGAGCATTTTCCAAAAAAGGCTTAGACCAATTGGTTCCTAAGGGGGCTAAATCCTTCAACCATTCCTCCGTAGCACGATTGTTATAAAAGTCCATTTCCTCGGCTTCTGCTGCAGCTCTTATTTTCTTTTTGAGCTCTTTACTTTTCACTGCCACAAAAACCCATGGCTGCTTGTGCGCTCCGCTAGGTGCCGTACTTGCCGTTTTTATGAGGTTTTCAATTACCTCTATTGGAATATCCCGCTCGTCAAACTCACGCACCGACCTCCTATCATTTAGTAAATCATAGTATTCCGTGCTCTTCTCAATTAATTTTTCTGACGAAAGTATTGGCCTCTTGTAAGGCACTGTTTTAATGGGAGTATTATTCATGTTGAGTCACTACATATTTGCCTTGGCCAATATAATATTCCTTTATTATATTCCCGCTTATATTCTATCCAAAAATTCTCCTTTTTTACTTCTACTTACACTCACATTATCGCCATTATCCATCACTATCACCCCACCACTTCCTTTATGGTATTTTCTAATGTGCCTTAGGTTTATAAGGTGTGAATGATGTACCCTTACAAATGACGAAGAATCTAGCATACTTTCCACATCTTTTAATGTTCGGGAAACCACAATATTTTTCTCACCTTCAAGCACTACCGTGGTATAATTACTGTCAGATTCACACCGCACGATAATGCCTTGATCAATAAATTCAAATCCTTCTTGTGTTGGCAAAGCTACTTTTCCCAAACTTTGCTTTTCGGCTCCACCATGTTTACTCAAAAACACCATGAACCGTTCTTCAAAATCTCGATCGGTACGGTGCTTTTTATATTTTTCTATTGACTTGGTGAGCTCATCTCTTTCTATTGGCTTTAGTAGATAATCAATCGCACTTACCTTAAAGGCTTGTATGGCAAAATCATCATACGCTGTAGTGAAGATAATTTCAAAGTCAATTAAGGGGAGGCTTTTTAGCAAATCAAAACCATTGAGACGCGGCATCTCAATATCCAAAAATACCAAGTCAGGCTTTTTGCTCAGGAGCACATCTGCCGCCTCCACTGGGTCATTTATCTCTGCCTCAATTATCATGTCTGGCACATACTTTTCTACCAGCAACTTCAAAGATTCAGAGCAATGTTTTTCATCATCAATAATTATGGCTCGTATCATAATACTTTTATTTTCAATATTACCTTAGTTCCTGCTGGTGATCCATCAGGGTTCACCATATCTACAATTCTGTATCCGGCTTCGCTACTTTGTACTTTGGCCATCATTTTTAGCCGGTCTTTAGTTATTTGCATTCCCATTGATTTGTAGGTACTGCTTTTTGCGGAGTTATACTCTCTGGATTTATCCCTTCCAATACCATCATCCTCAACCTCCACACACAAAAAATCTCCCTCTTTGTATAACCTTACGGTCAAATGTCCCGTTCCATCCTTGTGAAGCAACCCATGCCATATAGAGTTTTCTACAAAAGGTTGAATCAATAAGGGCTGGATTGGAATATTGGATGTATCAACACCTTCGTCCACATTTATACTGTAATCAAACTTGTTTTCAAAACGTGTTCTCTCAAACTCAATATAAAGCCTTAGAGCATCCAGCTCATCTTCCAGCTTAATTGTCTTTTCGCGTGAGTGCTGCAAAATCATACGAAGCAACTTTGAAAATGCCGTTATATAATCAGATGCTTTTTCACTGTCTTCCTTCAGTATATAGTATCGAATAGAATTCAAAGAGTTAAAAATAAAATGAGGATTCATTTGCAGCCTCAAGGTGCTCATCTCGCTTTCCATTAGCTGCTTTTCATATTCTGTTTTTAACTTTTGTTCACGTTCTCTTTCTAATTCCTTCGACTTGTATATTATCTCATTGGTTCGCCTGAATACCTCGTCCGAAAGATCACGATTGGACTCTTGAATTATTTCCTCATTTCTTACCAGTTGGTCAATGTAGGCTTGTTGCACTTCTTCTTTTTCGGCAGAAATCAGACTAATACGCCTACCAAGTCCTAAAGAAAACAGAAGTATTTCCGCTAAAATCCCCAACTGCATAAAGCTGATTGGGTGAAGCCCTGTTTCTGGCAGCCAACTCATTTGTAAGCTGTAAAACATAGAGAGCATTGCTGACAAAACAAACACAGTTGAACCAGAAATAATGTACTTAACCAAAGGCCCCTTCACCGCTATAAATATGTATACTATAGTGATAAATGATATTACGAGTGCAATTACTCGTGACACAATAAATAGCATAGATTGAACCTCCTTGTCAAAGGTTAATATAAAGTAGGTGCTTTCGCCAATCATGTAAAGCACATAGGCAGCATTGATTCCTATAAGAAATTGATACAATCGTTTAGAGTGGCGTTGTATTTCCAAAAAACTGATGACAAAGAGGTTATAAAAAAAGTAAATCATCCATTGCACGGGCTCATTGAGGATATATCGAATCATCGGGTTTTCTCCGAATACAAAATAAAAAGGCCCATCACCTGCTACCTTTTGCAATAAGTAATACATGGCAAACATCATGTACAACCCATAATACAGATATGTTCTATCCCTATTATTCTGAAAATACAGGAAGAACATATAAAGCATCATTATCCAAATGGCTCCTTGAAAGAATACTGAAACCGCCACAGGAACCTTGTGTCGTTCATCTTTGGCCAATTCATACCAATACATATTTCTAGCGGTAGCTATGTACACGCCTTTTGTATTTGCCTTTCGGCTAGATATATTCCAGGTATTTAGAGTCCACGAGTAGTACTCACGAGGGGCAAGACTTGTTTTTACAATGTATTTATCATTTGAAAAAGAGGTTGCGCTATATGGTACAAAGGCCCCCGCTCGTGTAAGATACTCCTTGCCTGTTGCAGATACTTGTTTGAATTGCCAGTATTCATTACCTCTCACACCCACAAATAAATCCACCGTGTCATCCCCATCATTGTACAGATGCACAAAAATGGTATGAAGCAAACTATTATTTGGAATTATTGGCAGCTTCTCATTTAAGTTATCGGGCAAAGGCATGGAAGAATAGGTAGCAAAAGAGTCCACGTAAATATACTCACGTATTTGAGACACCATTATGGTGTCCGCTTTAGCTGACCCTACATTCCCCCATAGAATGAAAAATAATATGACAATTAAGCGGTTCAAGCAGAAGTTGATTGAGGTGTTTACTCAAAAATAAAGCTCATCAGCGGTTATCACCATCATCAATGAGCAATTGACCAAATACCGCTAAAAATAGTCACAATGATTGAATGATATCCAATCAGTTTAGTTTATCGGTAAGCTTCTTCATTGTTTTTTTAGGACTCTTATCCTTGTACAGAATTTTATACACCGCATGAGCGATAGGCATTTTCACCCCCTTGTCTTTGGCTACTTCATGAATCAGTGCTGCTGCATAGTAACCTTCGGCTACCATATTGAGTTCTAATTTTGCAGACCGGATGGTATAGCCCTTCCCTATCATGTTTCCAAACATTCTATTTCGGCTAAACTGCGAATAAGCCGTAACCAAAAGATCGCCTAAATAGGCTGATTCATTGATATCCCGCTTAAGCGGATACACCGCTTTTATAAATTTTTTCATTTCGCGAATGGCATTACTCACCAGCACTGCCTGAAAGTTATCTCCGTAACCCAAACCATGGCAAATTCCAGCAGCTAAGGCATAAATATTCTTTAGCACGGCCGCGTATTCCGTACCAATGATATCATCCGTCTTTTTGGTTTTGATGAAATCACTTTCCATGTGGCGAGCCAAAGTATCCACTTTTTCATCATCAAGTCCTGCTATAGTTAGATAAGATAGCCTTTCCAAAGCAACTTCCTCTGCATGACAAGGCCCCGTGATTACGCCAATATTCTCCATGGGCACGTTGTATTTTTGATGGAAAAACTCGCCTACAATCACATTTTCATCAGGTACAATCCCTTTAATTGCGCTAAAAACTGTTTTGTTAGAAAGATCTACAGTCAAGTTTTCTAAAGCATTCTTTAGAAACGCTGATGGAACCGCAAAAATCACATAATCAGCTTCACTCACCACATGATTCAAATCCGTAGAAACATCAATTTTTTCGGTCATCAGCTCCACGGAGCTCAGGTAGCGTGGGTTATGATGAAATCTCTTAATATGATTTACAGTTTCTTCGCCACGCATCCACCAACCCACATAGTCATTGTTCTCCGTTAGGATTTTTACAATCGCTGTCGCCCAACTTCCTCCTCCTATAACCGCTATTTTCATTCCTCTATTTTTCCAATTCAATTAGAAAACCCATTTAGCCTTCTACTAAAATTTTACTTCCGCTTTTTCTGTTTTGCCGCTTCTGGTATATTCAACTTTGGCTGTATCTCCTTTCTTATACTGTCCCAATGCCTTCATGTAACTCATCATATCTACAACTTTTACTTCACCAAGTTGCGTTATAATATCACCTTTTTGCAGCCCAGCCTTATCAGCAGGTTTACCAGCACTTACGCCATCAATTCGCATACCCTCACCATTGTACATATAATCCGGCATTACACCTAAAGTTACACTAAACTTAGGTGCCATAGCGGATTGCTCAGTGGTCTTGGTAAAA
>JAUHWX010000048.1 GCA_030427285.1 Bacteroidia bacterium | reverse complement strand
TGACTTTCCTTTTTAGCAAGATCGGCATTGGCCGTAGCCAAAAACTTATCCAGCTCTTTATTTTTGCCTTGTAAGGCAGCCAGCTGCTTTTTGTAATCATTTATTTCTTTTTCCAGAGCCAGCTTTTCAGAAAGCACAGTCTCATTTTTCAATTTGGCACCATTCAGCATTTCTTCAAGTGAACGGTTAGAATCGTGAATTATCATCATTGCGATAAGCGCAACAAAAAATAGTGCGGTAGAAGTAGCCGCTATAATTTTATTTCTTCTGTCTGTTGTTTTCATTGCTTAGAAAAATTAATTGTTATGTTATTTTCTGAAGCAAATGTGCGTCCGCGGAATTAGGACGGAATTAAAACGAAATTAAAATGCGATTAAAATTATGAGTAGGGCATAATGAGGGTAAATGTGGTGCCTTGCCCGAGGGTGGAGGTGACGTCAATTTTGCCGTTGTGCAGATGGACAATACGATCTACAAGTGATAAGCCGATACCATGGCCTTTATAGCCTAAAGCATTTGTCCCTCTGTGAAAGGGTTCGAAGATATGCTTGAGCTCTTCTTTGGCTATTCCAATTCCATGATCTTTAAAAAGTATATGGAGGTGCTTTGATTTTGGAAGTACAAAGATTTCCATCTTATGATCATCTGAATATTTGCATCCGTTTTCAGCCAAATTGGAAATTGCGGTTTTCAATAGCTGCTCATTTCCGATAATGGTAAGCTGCGCTTCATCTTCCATCGTTTCAGAAAAACCAATCTCTATGAAGTAGTCGGTGTTGCGTTTAGTGAGCTCTTGCTGCACTTGCCAAAGTAAGTCATCTACGCGCACTGGTTTTATATCCACCTGTGAAGTTTCAGAGCTGGCTTGTGCCAAAAGAAGAAGGCGGTTCGAAGTGTGATTCAAGCTCTTCATATCATCCAAAACGGATGCCATTGTATTTCTGTATTCCTCCTCTTTGCGTTCTTTCATTAGCACAACCTCCAGCTGCCCGGTAATTGCAGTGAGTGGAGTGCGAAGCTCGTGAGAAGCATTCGCGATAAAGTTCTTTTGCATCTTAAACGCCTTTTCGAGTCGCTCTAGCATTTGATTAAAAGTGTGAGCCAGTTGTGATATTTCATCCTGATTTTTTCCCTCATCCAGCCGCAGATTGAGGCTTGTAATGCTAATGTTATTTACACGCTCTACAAGTTTAGAAATAGGATGGAGCGCTTGGCCAGCAAATAACCATCCCGAAATGGAAACAATGATGATGCTTATCGCAAAAACAAAAAGTAAAATGTTTCGAAGGTTTCGAAGTTTGCTTAATCCGTAAATGTCCTTTCCGGCAGCGATGACCACAAAGCGATCATAGGTATCGGCAAACATAAAGCCCACCACTTCGTAGCCATTTTCCTCATAGCGCACCTCTTCTTCCAATCGTATTTGGTCAATGAGCTCTTGCGATATTTTTAGAACTCCTTTTTCACCAGTATTAAATATCTGCTGGTTTTTGTAATTGAAAATCACAATTTTCTCTTCGGGCAAACTCGAAGGGTTGTCTTGCTCCATGCGTTGCAAAAGCTTGGCGTCAACTTCCTCCACCTCTATAAGTAGCTTGGCAGTGTTTCGGGCTTTGTTAAGCAGGCGGTTATAAAAATCATCTCTGCGATAGTCAGCCGATGAAATGTAAATAGCCAATGACGAGAAGAACAGAATGAAGGCCACAATGGCGATAAATCGGTAGGTAAGCTTCTTTCGGATTTGCATCGCTATTCGGCATTAAGAATATATCCAGAACCAATTTTGGTATGGATGAGCTTAGTGTCAAAATCCTTATCCACCTTTTTACGCAGAAGATTTACGTATACATCAACCACGTTGGTACCCGTGTCAAAGGTTACTTCCCATACATGTTCTGCAATCTCTGACCTTGAAATCACACGGCCCTTGTGGCGCATGAGGTACTCTAAAAGTGAAAATTCTTTAGCGGTAAGCTCAATCACTTTTTCGTTTCGTGAAGCTCGTTTCTTATCCAAATCCAGTTCAAGGTCGGCCACCTTTATTCTGTTGCTCATGCTCATCTGTCCGGTGCTGCGTTTTAGCAATGCTCTAATGCGTGCGAGCAATTCTTTAAACTCAAAAGGTTTCACCAAATAGTCATCCGCTCCGGCATCAAACCCGGTGAGTTTATCATCAGTAGTGCCAAGTGCGGTAAGCATAATGATGGGCACATTTGGGTGAACCTCTTTGATGCTTTTGCAAAGCTCAATACCATTGATGTAGGGAATGATAATGTCCAGCAGAATGATGTCATAGGAAGTTCGTTGGGCCATCTTCAAGCCCATTTGGCCATCATAAACCACATCGGTTTCAAAACCTTGTTCCGACAAGCCTTGGTTTAAAAAGGCTGCAACTTTAGGTTCATCTTCTACAATAAGGAGCTTCATTCAATATTTTTATTTGCTATAAAAGTATTGTTTTCCAGCACTCGTTTACATAGTAAAATGATGATGTAGAAAAGAGAAAATACTACTTGCTGAGATCCAATGTTATGTGCTTAAGCCTTCTTTTCACGGCTCTTTTTATACAGCTTAGCTACCACAAAAAACACTACGCCAAGAGTCAGCAATAGCCCAAAGCCTAACCAAAGGCCTTGAAGGTTTTTCCATACGGCCAGCATTACTATAGCAATAAGCACAAGGGTGGGTAGCTCGTTATAAAGCCTAAATCCAAAACTACTGAAAGAGGTAGGTTCAGTGCGCAGCTTTTTCATCTGGCGATAATTGCTAAAATGGTAGGCAGTAAGGCCAAATACCAGGGTGAGCTTTACGTGCATCCAGGGTTCACTGAGCCACGAAGGATTAATGATGAGCATCCCGATTCCACCGATAAGTGTCAATACCATGGCGGGTGTTTGTATAATATTGAGTAGGCGCCCCTCCATTATTTCATATTGCTTGCGCAGTATAGTTCCGGTTTCGTCATTTCTATCCCAGGCCTCGCGGTGGTACACAAATAGGCGTACGATATAAAATATTCCTGCAAACCAGCTTACAAAGCCGATTATATGAAGTGATTTTAAAAATAGGTAGCTCATGCGGCAAATGTACAGTGTATTGCAAAAAGAAAAGCCCCAGATTTCTCTGGGGCTATACGGTTCTTGATGTGTGACTCCTCCCAAATCATGAACCTAGGCTTGATGCTTGACCAAACCTTTCTCAACTAAACTGCGACTAATGTATCGAATTAATTAAAAGAATGGAGAAATGAATAGGTAAAAAAATAAAGCCCCGGATTGCTCCAGGGCTTTGCGGTCCTTGATGTGTGACTCCTCCCAAATCTTGGACCAGATTTAGTGCTCAACTAAACCTCTCTCAACTAAACTAACTTGCGTGATATTTTGCAGCACAGTGCTGGTTTACCACAATATTTTACTTGCTTTGGGCAAGCTTTCAAGTTTCATGACTTTAACACGGGTAAAAATAAAATGCTGTAATCATGCTCATACATCAATTCGTTCAATGGGGAATTAGGGACGATAAATTGGTGGTTTTGCCTGATGAGCAGAAATAGCCCGATTGTAATGAAAATGAAATAGCACAAGTCATTCTAAAATAATGTTGTAGAATAAAATGGATACAGAAATCTGTATAGTGGGAGCCGGGCCTGCAGGGGCCACACTTTCGCATTTTTTGACCAAAGAAAAAATCAATCACATAGTTCTTGATAAAAGCAGTTTTCCCAGAGACAAAATATGCGGTGACGGAATTACTGTAGATGTGCTCAATGTGCTTAAGCGAATTAGCCCTGAGCTGCAAGAGCGATTTGCACAGGAGTCTGAAATGTTGCCTTCGTGGGGATTTTGTTTTCATGCCTCTAATGGCAAAGAGCTGCGCTATGATTTTAGAAATGATGGTTTCCCGGTGGCGCCATTTTACACCTCCCGTAGGCTGGACTTAGACTATTTTTTGGTTCGAAATCTTACTGATGAATACGGCAAACTTTTAAGCGATAGCGAAGTAACAGGAATTACCCGCCATGATGGAGGTGTGGATGTAACTTATGTGAGTGGAGGTGTGGAGCACGTAATAAAGGCCAAAATGGTAATTGGAGCGGAAGGTGAAAAACCCATCGTTACGCGTCATTTGGGTTTAGATCACTTTCGTGAGAAGGAGCATTTGATAGGGGCGCTGCGTGTGTATTACAAAAATGTGAAAGGCTTCCATGACGGAAATCACTTGGAATTCTTTTTTGATAAAGAATTGCTTCCGGGTTATTTCTGGGCATTTCCACTTAGTAATAATGAAGCCAATGTTGGATTAGGAATGGTGAGCACCGCCATTGCTGATAAAAAGGTAAACCTCAAGAAAATGCTCGGTCATGTGATTGAAAACAATCCGAAGGTGGCGGGGATGTTTGCGGAAGCTGAACCTTTAGAAAAAACCAGAGGCTGGGGTTTGCCCATCATTACGCCCAAGCGACAAATTGCTGGCGAGCGTTTTGCACTGATTGGTGATGCTGCCGGGATGATTGAACCCTTTACGGGAAAGGGCATTGGCCCGGGCATGATGTCGGCACGGATTTGCTCGGAGCATATTGTGCAGGCCTTGAAAGAGAAAGATTATAACATGATGCACTATCAGGAGCACATGTACAGGTATTATAAAAGTGAAATAAAAACGGGCTATATGCTTCAAAAAACTTTAAAATATCCGATTGCGTTAAATAGCGTACTTGGATTGAGTAATTTGTCAGCTATCAAAAAATGGTCGCACAACAAAATGGTAACCGAATGGAACAGATGGATATAAAAAATTGGTGGGGGAAATGGGCTGGAGGCTTGGCTGTAATGGCAGTTTTGTTGTTTGCAGTTTTGCCGGCAAAGGCTCAAAAGTCTTCGCTTTTATGGAAAATCGAAAACCCGGAAACCAAAGCGGTATCCTACATTTTTGGAACGTATCATTTAATTGGCTCAGCATATTTGGATGAAAACTCGCCTGTGAAAAAAGCCTATGAAGAATCCGAAACTGTAGTTATAGAAACGGTGCTTGATTCATCGGCAATGATGATGGTAGCCATGAAGGCCATGATGCTTGATAATTCTTTGCAGAGCCTGGTGGATAGCGCAGATTATGTTTTGCTAAAGCAAGAAGTAGAGCCCATCATTGGGATGCCTATTTCACAGTTTGATAACGTAAAACCCATCATGCTTTCTACGATGTATTCTGTAGCAAAAGCACAGAAGGTAACTCCGGCAGATTTCAATTTTGATGGAACACCGATAGACTTATATTTTGCGGAGGATGGAAAAGAGAAGGGTAAAAAAGTGGTGCCATTAGAAACTGCCATGGAGCAGGCTGAAATTCTTTTTGATAGCCAAACGGTGGAAGAGCAAGCCGCAGCTTTGGTAGAAAATGTGAAAGCTGAGGTAGAAGATGATTTGAGTGCGGAGATTTTGGATGCCTATCAAAAACAGGATTTGGATAAACTGTGGGAACTCAGTCAGGATTGGGACGAATCGATGGGCGAAATGACTCTGCTGCTGGATGATCGAAACAAAAAGTGGATTCCAAAGCTTAAGCCCTTGTTGGATGAAGGGAAGGTTTTTATTGCTGTAGGGGCTTTACACCTTCCGGGTAAAATGGGAGTGCTTGAATTATTGAAAGCAGAAGGGTACGAAGTCAGTAGTCAGTAGTCGGGAGTCGGGAGTCGGGAGTCGGGAGTCAGTAGTCGGGAGTCGGGAGTCGGGAGTCGGGAGTCGGGAGTCAGTAGTCGGGAGTCGGGAATAAAAAACAGTGAAAGTATGAAATCTGAGAAGGTAAAATTCAAAAACAAGGAAGGAGTAGAATTGGCTGGTAAGCTTGAATTGCCGCTAGACAAGCGACCTGATCAGTTTGCCATTTTTGCCCACTGCTTTACCTGTGGCAAGGATTTAAAATCGGAGCGAAACATTGCCTTGGCACTTACGCAAAAAGGTTGGGGTGTTTTACGATTTGATTTTACGGGTTTGGGCCAAAGCGAGGGCGATTTTAGCGATAGCAATTTTACTTCTAATGTGACTGATCTTTCTGCGGCTGCAGAATTTTTAAAGGAAAATTACGCAGAGCCTACTTTGTTAATTGGTCACTCTTTGGGTGGTGCAGCTGTGCTTATGGCTGGGGCCAAAATGGATTCGGTTCGGGCAATTGCTACTATTGGAGCACCTTCTGAGCCTGACCATGTGACCAATCTTTTTACGGAAAGTATAGAGGAGATAAAAGAAAAAGGCGAGGCCAAAGTTCTGTTGGCCGGCCGAGAGTTTTATATAAAAGATCAGTTTGTAAAAGACCTTGAAAACACCAAAGTAGATGAACTGATAAAAGAGCTTAGAGGAAAGGCTACTTTGGTGATGCACTCTCCACAAGATGATACCGTAGGTATAGCAAATGCACGTCATCTATATGAAAAATTACACCACCCCAAAAGCTTTGTAAGCCTGGATGGAGCCGATCATTTGTTGAGTTACCCTTCGGATTCTGCTTATGTTGGAGACATGATTGCTACGTGGGTTCAGAGGTATGCACCTGTAGCGGAAAAGGCAGCTCTTGAAACGGATGAGCAGGTGGTTGTTCGACTGAATGACGGGCCATTTTTGACAGAAATTTTAACGGGCAAGCATCACCTTTTGGCTGATGAGCCAAAGAGTGTTGGAGGAGAAGATTTGGGCCCCAGCCCGTATGAATTGGTATCATCGGGCCTTGGAGCTTGTACTGCAATGACCATAAAAATGTATGCTGACCGAAAGGGCTGGCCGCTGGAAGAAGTAAAAGTGCATTTAAGTTATGACAACAGCTATTTTGAAGATATAAAGCATTGCGATAGCGAGGAAAGAAAAATTGGGAAGTTTACTAGAATAGTAGAGGTGGAGGGAGATTTGGATGAAAAGCAGCGCGAAAGAATTTTGCAAATAGCCAATAAATGCCCCGTGCACAAAACGCTGGAAAGTGCATCCGAAATAGAAACAAAATTGAAAGAAATATGAAAAATATAGGAGCCGCTATAGCCATCGGTCTGGCTTTGGTAATTACCGCCATTATTGCCGTAAACGGCATAAAGCAGCGCAATGATTACAATGACACCATTGTGGTGACGGGGCTTGGCAAAAAGGATTTTGTAAGCGACTTGATCGTTTGGAGTGGGAGCTTTAGCCGACTGGAATTGAACCTAAAAGAAGCTTATGCCAAGCTGGATGCTGACCGTGAAATTATTCGTCAGTATTTTGAGGAGCAGGGGGTAAAGGAAGCCGAGATGGTGTTTTCAGCTGTAGATATTTCTAAAGATTATGAATATGAGTATTTACAAAATGGCAACAGCAACCGGATTTTTAGAGGGTACAGATTGAGCCAAACGGTAAAGATAGAGTCAAAGGAAGTGGACAAAGTGGAAAATATAAGCCGTGAGGTTACCGAGCTTATCAATCAAGGGGTGGAGTTTAATTCAAACTCACCACAGTTTTACTACACGGGCCTTTCCGATCTTAAATTGGAAATGATTTCGGCAGCTACCGAAGATGGAAGATTAAGAGCGGAGCGAATTGCTGAAAATGCCAATGCCGAGCTTGGCAACCTAAAAGAGGCCAGCATGGGCGTGTTTCAAATTATTGCTCAAAATAGTAATGAAGATTACAGCTGGGGCGGAACGTATAATACATATGCCAAGGAAAAAACAGCGACAATTACGATGAGGTTAGAGTTTGCGATAGAGTGAAACTGATTTTTACAAAAAGTTCTAAATTTGAGAACTTTTTTATATTTGTATGACGAACTTATGGATCGGATAATTGCAAAACGAACACTCAGGGAATTTTGGGAGAAGCACCCTGATGCAGAGCAGTATTTGAAAACATGGTATGATACAGTGCGTGCATCAAAATGGACTTCGCCCAATGACATAAAAGAAACTTATATAAATGCGAGTATTCTTAAAGAGAGCCGCGTTGTGTTCAATATAAAAGGCAACTCCTACAGATTGGTCGTAAAGTTTAATTACGAAAGGCAATGGGCCTTTATCAGATTCATAGGCACGCACTCAGAGTATGATAAAATAGATGCTAACACAATTTAAAAGATGACCGTAAAACCAATACGAACCGAGGAAGATTATCAAGCTGCCCTTCGCAGGTTGGAACTCATTTTTGATGCACCTATAAACAGCGAAGATGGAGATGAGGCAGAAGTACTTTCTCTATTGATAGAAAATTATGAGAATCAATATTTCCCTATTGAGGCCCCTGATCCCATTGAAGCCATTAAAATCAGAATGGAAGAGTTGAACTTAAAACAAAAAGATTTGGTGGGCATTATTGGCGGTAAAAGTAGGGTATCAGAAACACTTAATAGGAAGAAGAAACTCACGGTGGATATGATACGGGAGCTTGAAAAGAAGCTACATATTTCCGCTTCCGTGTTGGTTGGAAGCTATGCACTAGCAAAATAAATCTTGCAAAATGCTGAGGCTACCAACGTGAATATGGGCTTCAGTGGTCGAGAACTGTTGGAGATTTAATTCTGTGATGTAAAGCGAACAAATCCAGGTGTATTGGTTTTACACTACAAGCCATCGTCATTAATACTAAGCACGCTAATTCGAGTTGTTTTACAGGTATAGTATTATTAAAAACCATTTAGATATCATCATGCAAGCTTCTAAACAGATACCCACCATCTACAAATCCCAAAAATCGTTTTTTGATAGCGGAGCCACTCTTTCCTATAAATTTAGGAGAGATCAACTCAAAAAGTTGAAGAAAGTGGTGATGGATTATGAGTCACAAGTTTTGGATGCGTTGAAGCAGGATTTTGCCAAGCCCGAATTTGAGGGTTACGCCACCGAAGTTGGCTTTCTGCTTGAGGAAATAAACTTCACTTTAGAAAACTTGAGCGGATGGATGGAGAAGGAGAGGGTAAGTACTCCGCTTACAAGTTGGCCTTCTAAAAGTTATATTTTACCACACCCCAAGGGAGTAACATTGGTAATTGGCCCATGGAATTATCCTTTTCAACTGGCGCTTGCTCCAGTTGTAGCAGCATTGGCCGCAGGAAATACGGCTATCATAAAGCCGCCAGAGCAAACGCCAAAGACCTCGGCTCTAGTGAGTAAAATGATTGGTGAAAACTTCGATTCGGGCCTTTTGGCGGTAGTGGAAGGCGAAGGGCATGTGGTAGTTCCAGAGTTGATAAACAATCATCGGTTTGATCATATATTTTTTACTGGCAGTACTGGTGTAGGAAAGAAAATTGCAGAAATGGCTGCTCCACACCTTAGCCCTGTAACTTTGGAGCTTGGTGGTAAAAGCCCTGCTATCATTGATAAAACAGCTAATCTTAAAGTTGCTGCCAAGCGTATTGCTTTTGGCAAATGGGTAAATGCGGGGCAAACATGCGTTGCACCCGATTATCTTTTGGTGCACCACGATGTCTACAGTGAGTTTATTGAAATATTGAAAAAAATAATCACTGATTTTTATGGTGATGAGCCTCTGGATAGCGAACATCTGGCCAGCCTTATCAATAAGAAGCATTTTGAATCACAGCTAGAATATTTAGCTGAGGGCAAAATAGTTTTTGGTGGTAAGGCCGATCATCAAAAACTGAGAATAGAGCCTACGCTAATCACCAATGTAAAGATGGATGATAAGCTTATGCAGAATGAAATCTTTGGACCAGTGCTTCCTATTTTAAGTTTTAAAAGCATTGAAGAAGCAAAGGCCGTGATTGCTGAAAATCCCAATCCACTTTCGCTGTACGTTTTTACTTCAAATAGTAAATTTGAAAAGAGCTTTACCGAAGAGCTAGCCTTTGGCGGAGGTGCGGTAAACAATGCTATTGTGCACCTTAGTAACCCTGAGCTACCTTTTGGTGGAGTAGGAGCGAGTGGCTTTGGTAGTTATCATGGTAAGGCCGGGTTTGATACATTTTCGCACAAAAAGGGAATTATGAAAACGGCAACCTGGTTTGACTTGGCAATGAAATATCCGCCTTATGGCAAATTTGCCTTGAAGCTAATTCGCTGGGTTATGAAGTAAAAAGATTATTAAAGCCTTCGGCTAATAGGGGGTGGGCAAATATGTATTCCTGAAGCTGAGATGCGGTGATGCCTCCAGACCAAGCCATTTGAAGTACAGACATCATTTCTCCACCATCTACACCCAAAATGGATGCTCCAATAATTTCTTCGCTTTGAGGGTCGCAGAGTACTTTTATTTTGCCGTAAGATTCGTTTTTCTCAGCAGCACGTGCTACAGAAGACATTGGCATTTCATACAATTTGTAGTCTATATTTTTCTTTTTGGCCTCTTTCTCATTTAAGCCAAAGCGGCCAAGCTGGGGATCAGTAAAGAGCGTGTAGGGCACGGTGCGGTTTAAGGTGTTCCGCACTTTTGGTTTTTCAATATTAGCTTTTACCACACGGTAATCGTCATAAGCCATGTGGGTAAATTGGGGTGTTCCAGCTACTTCACCGAGGGCATAAATATGGTTATTAGAAGTTTCCAAAACTTCGTTTACTATAATGATTCCTTTATCGTTTATCTCCACGTTTGCAGCCTCCAGGCCTAAACCGTTAGAGTTTGGAATACGCCCAGCAGCCACCAATATTTTTTCGCTAGATATGATGGTTCCGTTTTCTAGATGCAAGTTTATGTCACCGTTATTCTTGATTGCTTTTTGAGGAGAGGCACTCAGGTGAAAAGTAACGCCTTCTTCCTCTAGTTTTTTCTGAAGTAGCTCAATGATATCGTCATCTTCCCGGTTCACTATTTTGTCGCCATGATTTATCACAGTAACCTTGGTGCCAATTCGGGTAAACATTTGGGCAAACTCAAGCCCAATATATCCTCCACCAATTATAATTAAGGATTTTGGCTGCTCCGTCAGTTCAAAAATATTTCTATTGGTAAGTGGTCCAACGGAATTTAATCCCTCCACTTCGGGGATATGTGGTCTTGCGCCTGAATTTATATATATAAAATCTGCAGTGTGCTGTTCGTCCGTGAGGTTATATCCCTGAATACTTACGGTGTGTTCATCTACAAATTGTGCATGACCCCGGGCTAGAGTAAGGTTCTCAGTGTTTTCAATGTTCTCAACAGAACCCTCATTCCAGGAATCACGAATTTTACGCACGTGTTTCATCAGCTTCGCAAAGTCAAAACTTGAACTTTGGATTTCTAGCCCAGCATAGCCAATATTTTGCGAGTGGTAAATTTTACGAATGGCCTCATGCATGGTTTTGGAAGGTGTACAACCAGTATTTACACATGTTCCGCCAATTTTATCTTTTTCGATTATTAAGGTACTCTCACCTCGATTCGCCAAAAACAACGCTAGCGGAACTCCTGCCTGCCCTGAACCTATGACGATATGTTTGAAGTGAGCCATTTAGTTTTTATTATTCTTGCTTCTCTTTTTCTGAGTCGTCACCATTAAATATGGTTTTGAAGAATCCTTCGTCCTCTTCAGCCTCATCTACACTCTTAAGGTTTACCGTGCTATCAATATTCTTATTAAAAGATTCAATAAAGGCATTCCTAATTATATTTCCCAAGGTTGTCCAGATGGCAACGTCCGTTTCATTTATACTACCTGAAAAAGGAACTTTAGTAGCAAACTGATCCTTTTTTTGGTTTTCAAAAACTTCAATTACTCCGCCTACTACTACTTCCCAGGCTTTACGCCAGAAGGTGGTTGTGCTGTCATTCAAGTCTATTACAGCTACATTATTGATGAGTGGCTTTACATACCCATCATACTTCCCATCTTTCATAGCTACTTCTGAAGATACATATAAATTTCCTTCTTTAAAGGTGAAGTTGGCGTAAGCATCAGTAAAGTCTTTTAAATAGGTCAGCTCCATTTTGTCTATTTCCATAGAAAAATCAAAGTCGGGGATCTCTTTTAGCACATTCATATCTACATGTGCATTGAGCTTTCCATTTCCTGAAGTATTAGAGTTTACTGTAATATGAGAAGGTAGCAAGTCGCCTTCATCAACCACGTTTCCGAGGTTGGTAGCAAGTACATTGAAATTGGTTAACCCAACATCTACGTTAGGGTCAGATGAATAATCCTTGTAGCGAATATTACCATCATTAATCTCAAACCGGTTGATTTGAAGAGGTACCAAATCCTTTACAGTTTGTACCCAATCATTTTCTTCACCAGCTTGTACTTCTTCGCCACCAGGCTCAACAGCAAATATCAAAACCGGCTTGTCTACAATTACCTCTCCCACAATAGCGCCATTAAATAGAGCTTTCCATTCAATGCTTATATCTATGGATTGGGTTTCGAAAAAAGGCTCCGGAAAATCTCCGTTTAGCTTATCGAGTTTCAATGAGTCAATTCGGTAAGCTCCACGCCACAGCGCAATGTCCAGATCTTTTACCTCACCTTTGTAGCCCTCAATATTATTGAGGGTTTTGTTTACATATTTCAGAGCAATTGGCTCAAGTAAGAAGTTAAGTATAACTAGAAGGACTATTAGTCCCAGCAAAATTTTTCCAAAGGTTTTCATAATGAGATGGGCTATTCGCCATTAGAGTTATCGCTACTTTGAGAGCTAGAATTTCCTGGAGTAGTAGATACCTGTTTGCTGTATGTGCTAAAAATTGATTTAAAATCCACATCACCAAAATCGAGGGTGCGAATAGGGAATGGGATTGGCACATTATTTTTATCAAATGCTTGCTTTATTCCAATTACACCTTCATCCTGTTTGGCTAAATATTCAAAGTGCTTATTGGTAAAAGGAATCCAATAGCGAATTACGAAATTGATACTACTGCCGCCAAAGTCGGTGTAATAAATTGTTACATCATCATTGGTGAGTCCTTCTAAAGATTCAATAGCTTCCTTAGCTACTTTCTTCGCTTTAGGTAAATCTTCACCATAAGTAACTCCTACTGAGATGTCGATTCTTCTCTTTCCGAGCTGTGAGTAATTTATAATAGGATTTTTAAAAACCATGGAGTTTGGTATCTGAACAATTTGACCAGACATGGTTCTCATCTCGGTGGTGCGTAAATGGATGTGTTGAATTATCCCAAAAAAATCGTTGGTTTCTATAAGGTCTCCAATTTTAAATGGCTTGCGAATACTCATCATAGTACCTGCAATAAAATTGGAAGCGATTTCCTGAAAGGCAAATCCTAAGGCCAAGCCGATAACACCAGCACCAGCCAGCAATGAAGTAACGGCACCATCAAGTTTTAATATACTAAGAGCTACAAATGTACCTATGGCAACAATAGAAAGATAAAGAATGCTGCTAAGCAGAGATTGCAGACTTTTATTATCTGTGATTCTTCGAAATATTTTTTCAAAAAGCTTTTTGAAAAGTTTACCGATGAGTACAAATGCTATTACTACAAGTATGGCCAGTACAAAATTGGGGAGCATTTCGATAGCAGTCTTAATCCAAGCTTCCAATTTGCCCGTTACCAGTTCATAAGCCTTGTTTATATCAAAGTTTAATTGCTTATCCATGGGTTATTTTTTGGTTCTACTTACCAAGGCTTTTCTAATAAGGTTTGCCGCCACAATTACCGTTATAGTAATCAAGGCTTGTTTAATTCGTTTTTTTGGGGGATAGTGATAATTGGTGAGTTTGCGAAAGAGGTTTAGAGCTATCTGCCCCCAGTACATGCCATTTTGCACCGACCCTGCAAAGTCACGGGTTTTATCTGTAGTAGATATAAAACTTGATCTCCGGTTATTTCGGACTAGTGTTAACTCTTCTATTCGCTTATCAAGATCTTTACTATTCATCTTTCTTGGGATCCGCTTTGCCTGTATCGATCATGGCCGAAATTATTGCATTGGTAAAAGGTTTAATCAAAAGGGTTTTTCTGAAAATAATGGATACCATAAACCATATAATGTATAAGCCTGCAGTAACGCCAAATCCAATGGTGTAGCTATCGTAATAATCTGCAAAAACAAACCCTAACCATACACCAACTAAGGCGATGCAAATGTGAAAAAGCATGATGATGAAAATGGCGCTAAAAACGAGGCCCATTTGCTTAGCCACTTCTTTTACAAGCTTAAGTTTTATGAGTTCTTTTTCAGTTTCAATATACTCTTGTACTCCTGAGAAAAGCTGTGCTATTTTTTGTTTTATATTCATTTAAAAAATAAAAAAGGGGCGCAAATTATTTTTGCGCCCCCAAAATAGAAATTAGGCGCTTTCAATTTTTGACTTCACCTCATTTTTTAGTTTCTGGGCTTCATGCTCAGCTTTATTGGCTTCTCCTCTAAAACTGCGCTCAGCAGATTCTTTTACTTCTTTAAGTGAAGCCATCGCTTTTTCGGCTACATCACTTATAGCATCTTTAGCTTCATTAGCTTTTTCCCCAAGTGTTTCGCGGGTTTCTTTTCCACTGGCTGGGGCCAAAAGTATTCCTGCAGCAAATCCTACTGCCGCACCTAATAAAGTTCCAAGAATTACATTACCTGATTGATCACTCATTTGTTTTTGATTTTTAAATTAATATGATTTAATAGAACTACCTGGGTTGTTCTTGATGTTCAACCCGCTGAAGAAAGTTGTTGATAGATTCTGAACTATTTTTCCCAAATCCATCCTGTAGAAATCCATCTACCCCGGTATTCGTAGACAATGCATATAGCACTTCGTACTCGGCTTCATTATCTTTATTTACAAATCTGTAGATACCATTTAAAG
Organism: Bacteroidia bacterium; assembly: GCA_030427285.1. GTDB lineage: Bacteria > Bacteroidota > Bacteroidia > Flavobacteriales > Schleiferiaceae > Owenweeksia. The sequence continues at coordinate 2,668 of JAUHWX010000048.1, read as the reverse complement.
CTACATCATTTACACCAAACTGATGGCCATTTTTATCCTCAATATGATCACCATCTGAAGATAATTGAAAGCAATTGGTATAACCTTTCTCTTCTAGCATTCTTTTGGTTTGCTCTAAAGTAGAATAAGGGTCGTGACGTGGGGGATCGAGTTTCATTTTTATCAAAGTTTATATAATTAGTAATGATTAGCGGCTAGTTTTGTTCAAAGCTTCATACAGATTTTTGCAATTTTATTAAGGCTTTCTTTTATTTCGTATTATGAAATTAGAAATACTGAAATCTAATATGGAGATATGAGAGATTTGAAAGCCTATAGAATACGAGTTTACGGTAAAGTTCAAGGGGTGTTTTTTAGGAAAAATACTCAGGTAAAGGCAACTGAACTTGAGCTGGTTGGGACGGTTCAGAATTTGGAGGACGGAAGCGTTTTGGTGGAAGCCGAGGGCAATAAGGCTGCACTTGATAAACTCTTGGCTTGGTGCTACATTGGCTCGCCAGCTTCTGATGTGACTGAGGTTAAACACGAAGAGATAAAAAGCGTTGGGTATAGTACCTTTTCGATAAAGCGCTAGTTGCTAATCGCTAACTTTGCACCATGGATTCTAATAGACTTAAAAAAGTAGCCGGGCAGGTTCAGAAGGATTTGGCCGAGATATTTCGCGAAATGGCGCAATCTCAATTTAAGGGGTTGTTGCTCACTGTATCCCGCGTTACCATTACCACCGACCTTTCATTGGCACGATGCTATGTGAGTGTTTTCCCTGCTACGGATAAGCAGGGTGTGGTGGATTATTTGAATGAAAATAAGGCGGCTATCAAAAATAATTTGGTGCAAAAGCTGAAAGGGCAGCTTCGCAAAATGCCGGACCTGGTGTTTTATTTAGATGATTCTTATGATCAGGAAGAAGCGCTCAACAAAATACTGAAGGGCGGTGGCGAAAGCCCAATAAAGTGAGTTTTTCGTCCTACATAGCCAAGCGGTATTTTTTTTCCCGGAGCACGCGCAATGCGGTGAATGTGATTTCGGGAATTTCCATTTTTGGTATTCTTGTAGGAACATTGGCGCTTGTAGTGGTAATGAGCGCTTTCAATGGATTGGAAAGTTTGGTAAAAGGTTTTTACAACACTTTTGATCCCGACCTTAAAATTTCCCTCAACGAAGGGAAGTATTTTTCCGAAAATGATATTCCGGTTAATGAAATTGGCACTACCAATGGAGTGGACGATTTCAGTCTTATTCTGGAAGAACGTGTTTTGTTGGGTTTTAGAGAAAAGGAATACATCGCCAGCATAAAGGGTGTTAGCTCATCCTATTCCAAAGTTACTCGTATTGAGGAGGCCATTACCCATGGAGAGGATTTACTGAATAGCAAAGGTGTACCACGTGCTATATTAGGGGCAGGAGTTACTTATTATCTGGGCTATGGGCGGGTTGCTTTTCAAGATCCGGTACAGGTTTTTGTTCCGCGTAAAAATGCTTCTGCGTCTAATTTTAATACAGCCTTTTCTTCCGAACTCATTTATCCATCAGGGGTGTTTAGTGTTCAGCCAGATTTTGATGAGAAGTACATGATTGCATCTATTTCCTTTGTCAGGAATTTACTGGACAGCCCTTCAGGACTTTCGTCAATAGAAGTAAAGGTAAAAGAAGGAGCAGATTTACAAGATGTGAAGTCTCAGCTTAAAACCTTGCTTGGAGATAAATTTAAAGTAGAAGATCGTGATGAGCAGCAAGCGATATTTCTCAAAGTGATGAAAACAGAAAGTTTATTCACTTTTCTGGTTTTTGCGCTCATTTTGGCCATCGCCTCTTTTACCATAATGGGTTCACTAAGTATGATGATGCTTGATAAAAAAGATCATCTGCGCACCTTATGGGCATTAGGTACAGAAGTAAAAGTTTTACAAACCATCTTCTTTAAAGAAGGTTTGCTTATCAGCTTTGTGGGTGCAGGTTTTGGCTTGGTGGGAGGTGTGCTGCTTGTTTTAGCCCAACAGCATTTTGGCCTCCTCGAAATTGGTGAAAGCTATGTGGTAAATAATTACCCGGTAGAGTTAAAATGGACGGATGTTGGGCTAGTGCTTATAACCGTAGCAGCCATTTGCGGAATAGCATCATGGCTTACTTCACGCAGGTTGACTGATAAGTTTCTAAGGGAAGTTGCCGTTTAGATAAGAATCATTTCGTCTTTAAAGGTCAGAGGTATTTTGTCCAGAGTATCTCTAATTTCTGAAACATCATCCGAGGTTACCAAAGTCATTCGATAAGGCTTAAAATCTTTTATCCCTTTAAAGTAATTGGTGTAATGCCTGCGCGTTTCTTTGATTCCCAATTGTTCTCCCTTCCATTTTAGAGCCATTTCAAAATGCTGGCGTGCAGCTTCTACACGTTCTGCAATAGTGGGAGAAGGCAGTTTTTCTCCTGTTTCAAAGAAGTGTTTTATTTCATCAAAAACCCAAGGGTAGCCAATGCTTGCACGGCCTATCATTATACCGTCTACATCATAAGTATTACGCATGTGCAGCGCCTTTTCAGGGGAATCTACATCGCCATTGCCAAACACAGGAATGTGCATGCGGGGATTGTTTTTTACTGCGGATATCAAACTCCAATCGGCTTCACCCTTGTACATCTGCTTGCGCGTGCGTCCATGTATGGATATTGC
>JAUHWX010000273.1 GCA_030427285.1 Bacteroidia bacterium | reverse complement strand
TAATGGATCAGACATTAAAACCAATAACAGCTTTCTGCATGACAATGTAGATTAATAGAAACGCTTCCGCGTATCTTGCTTTGAAAATCCCTGGCCACTTGGTTGGGGATTTTTGTTTTTAAAACCTGCAAGGTCTCTCAGGATTAAACCCTGTCCGCGGTTGGAGGACATTACAGTGGTTATATGACCAAAAAACTATTGACAGGGGTTGCAATCCATGTTAAAGTAAACTTTACTGAATCACATTTCCTTTTTTTACCTTCCAGCCTTAATAATTTGTAAATGCACGTATTCAAAAAGGAGGAAACTGAAGCCGTACAGATGTTGGGGCTATTATATTCCAAACGTGGTTTTATCCTGATTTTTACACTAATTGCCACCCTTGCTTTTACTTTGGTAAGCCTTTTTGCTATGCCAAAAAAGTATACTTCTGAGGCTATTATTTACCCTACTCCCTCCAACTCGTCCGAAGCCATACTAGAAAATCCTTCCTTTGGCTTTGAAGGACATTCCAACCAGCTTTTACAAGTTTTGAAGAGCAATACTTTGCGTGAAAGACTCATATCAAAGTTTGACCTAGCCAACTATTACGAAATTGATACTACCGAAATAGATTGGTACAGCCGCCTAGCTAAAAAAATGGAAAAGGACATCCTTTTTGAGCGTACCCCCTACTACTCGCTGAGCATCACCGCCAGCACCACTTCACCTGAACTTTCGGCAAACATTGTAAATTATATTGTGGACGAGGTGAACGTCATCGTGCAGGAAATATTTATTGACAATATTGAAAAAACACACATTGCCTACCGCAATGAATACCTTCAAAAAGAGCAATATGTGCGCTCCCTTTTGGACACACTCATTTTTATGAAGCAGTACAATACCGACCAGGCTTTGGATCACCTCAATGCACAGATTGATGAGACTTACAAAGAAATTAACACACTTAGAACCCGCCTGGAAGAGCTTAAGCGCACCAACAAAATTTACTCTTATGACGAACAAATCCGTTTGCTCAGCAACCAAGTAGCTAATGCTAATGCCCGATACAATCATTCCAGAGGACAGTATAATGAGCTCAAGCAAGTGTTGGCCACAAATGACACTACCCTTCTTAAGCTAAAGGGTGAAATGCTTGGTGCTCAAAAAAATGCTGACACCGCAAGGTCGCAGCTCCAAACCTTGCTAATTGTAAAGAATGAATACTCAGAATTGGAGCTTTTCCTTCAACGTGCTTTGGAGCATTACGCCACGCTAAAAAGCAGAAAAGAAGATTTGCAAAACGCCTATGAACCCACCATTCACAGTGCTGGCCTCACCAAGCTGCAAACAGAGCTAGAGTTTTCACAAGAGCAACTTCAGGAACTAAAGATGCGCTACGAAAGGGCACAAAAAAAAGCCGATAACCAACTACCTTCTATATACGTAATCAGCCGTGGCCGGGCGAGCTACAAAAAATCTTCCCCCTCGCATTCCAAAAATCTATTGCTGGGTTTTGGTATCGGACTAATATTCTCCACAGGCTGGGTTTTACTAAAACATCGTTGGCAAAAAATTAAGCCACAGCTTCAAAACTTTCAAGGCTAATGATCCTCGTAGCCGGACTCGTATCTCTGGCATTGCTGCCCTGGCTGGCAGAACTGGCCCTGTTTCGCAAAAACCTTTTGCTACTCGCCTGGTGGGTGCTCATTCCCCTTTCTATCCCGGTGATGCTGGGCAGCTCCAAAGTTGCGCCTTCAGAAATAATCTTAATCCTTTGGATTGCCACACCTCTTTGGCAGGGCCTCCCCAGATCTATAGATAAAATCCTGAGGCATCCCATATCTATTTTCCTCCTCATCGAAATCGCCATTTATGCGCTTTCCACCATTACGAGCACCATGGTCAGCATATCCGCCAAGCGCTTTCTCCTGCATAGCTTATACATTCTGGGCGCATATTTTCTTTTTATTCCCATTTTCATGGAAAGGAGAAATGTCCTGAAGATGGGCTACATGCTTTCCATTGGACTAATACCCATTATGATTGTGAGCTTCCTCTTCATGGCTCAGTACAACTTCAACAGCGAAGTTGCACCAGCAGCACCGCGCCCGTTCTTCTCTGATCATACTGAGTTTGGTGCTTTTGCCGCCCTTATTTTTCCGCTTCTATTCGTTTCATGGCGCTATTCGCATAAACTAAAAATCCACCTTTCACTATGGCAAAAAGCACTCGTCATCATCACTGCCATCGCAGTGGCATTTAGTTTTTCGCGTGCTGTTTGGTTAAGCGCGATTGCCGCTGGGGTTTTATACTTTCTCATTACTGTTGGAATGCGCTTTCGCCATCTGATTTTGATCTTATTAATTGGAGGAACTATTTTTTACCAATACAGCAATGAGCTGTATCAAGTTGTTTTACAAAACGAAGCCGAGAGTAGCCGCCAGGAAGTTTTAGAGCAGCTAAAATCCGTTGGAAACGTGAAGAGTGATGTTTCCAACCTGGAACGCATTAACCGCTGGAAATCGGCCATCAAGATGTTTGAAGAAAAGCCACTCCTTGGTTTTGGCCCTGGCACCTATCAGTTTCAATATGCACCCTATCAAGAGTTTCGTGACAAAACTGTGATCAGCACCAATTTTGGCGATGCAGGAAATGCCCATAATGAATATCTAATGTACTTGGCGGAAACAGGGATTTTTGGATTCTTATGTTTTGTATGCCTCAGTCTTTACTTAGTCTGGCTGGGCTTTCACCTTTACAGAAACGGAACAACCGAAACCACGCGCTACTTAGCCTTAGGCTTATTGCTATCACTAAGCACTTTGCTCGTTCATTCACTTTTCAATTCTTTCATAGAAACCGATAAAATTGGCTTGCCATTTTATCTTTTTGCAGCGGCTTTGGTGGCCTTGGATATTAAGAATCGTACTACCCAACCCCTTTTGAATAAATGTGGCTAAAGCCTTTTGTCACTTTGCTTAGTACCCGTCCGCTAAAGCAGACGGTAAGCAAAGTCACCCCTAATTAAACACTCTTTTACACCCTCTTATAGCTGGCTACTTTAAGCGTTAAAGAGAAAACCCTAAACTATGCCCTTACCGTTGGCTTTAGCCAACAGATCTCCCGCACAACGCAATTCGGCTTTAGCCACATCAACCGCTGTATATCTCCAAATACCTTTCCATCGTTTCTTCCATTTCCATATTTGCCTCAGCAGGAATTTCAGTGGATGTCTCCATAAAATACCGAACTGCTTTTGCTAAATCCTCATCACTTTCTCCCAGCTTCCAATAGGGTTTCTTTGAAGCAATTCCCACCGCCTTTGAAACAATCGGAATTCCAGCCAAGAGCGCTTCATTAAAAACATAACCTTGCGTTTCATATTCCGATGTATGCAAAAACACCTTTGCCTGACTCATCTTTTCAAAGACCGCTTTGCGCGACAAATGGCCAATCAACTTCACGTTTTGCTCCAAGCCTAATATTGAAATCAATTCTACCAGGCTTTTACGCTCCACCCCATCGCCTATGAT
>JAUHWX010000272.1 GCA_030427285.1 Bacteroidia bacterium | reverse complement strand
CTTGTTTAGTTTATGATTCAGCCATCATATCTTTTACTTTCTGCGTCATTTCTGGCGATTGCTGGATGGACATGGCCATCGTTTGATATTCTTGCATGGTCATGTCATTTTCCTTGAGCTTAGACTGCATTTTGGCCTGCACATCTTGCTGTATACTCATTACCACCTTCATTGCATTGGCGTACGCTTGTTGTTCTTCTTCAGTATATTCTTGTGTAGCTTCGCTTTGGCTTTGCTGTGCCTGTGCCATTTGCTGAAACTTCATTGGATCCATTCCTTCTTTTTGAATGGCTGCAGCCATTTGCTGCTGTGTTGCCATCTGTAATTGTTGTACTTCCTTAGTAGCATCGGCAAATTTTTGAAGCTCTGCATCGCTGTAATCTTTAGCCTGAGCTACCTGTGGCATAGCAGTGGTTTGCTGTGCAATAGCATCACTAGAGCCTAGCATCAAAGCTAAAGTTGTACATCCTGTTACTAAAAGAGATTTAACCATATTGGTCATAAAAATAATTTTGATTTATAATTCAATTATAGGCCAACAATAAGGATTAGAATAGCCAATCCCAAATATTTGTAGGGATTTTCCAGCAAAAAGTAACATTACCACTCAATTCTTGCAACCGAGCCTTCAGGCCCAGAAAACCAAGAAATAGTGCCAATGGTAGAAACACTGTAAAAGCTTCCGTCTAGTTTATACCAGGTTTTGCCGCTGTCGCGTGAATAGATAATACCTGTGCGGCTGGTGGTAATTATGTCTTTTTGGCTGATGACATTTACACATGACTTATATAAACCGAGGGTAAGGGGATTCGAAAATGCTTGCCAGGTTTTTCCACCATCCATTGTCGTTGCTATATTTTGGCTTGTGAGTGAATCTGAACGATAGTCACCACCTACACAATAGCCGAAATTTTCATTGAGCATGTCAATGGAGAAAATTCCTTTTGAGGGTTCGCCAAAATCAAGTGGGGCTATAGTTTTAGTCCAGCTTTTGCCAAAATCATTTGTAAGTAGAATTGTTGCCTCAGGGCCACCTAAGCCAATCAATGCTGAGCTTTCGCCAAATGTGTTGATGCAAGTTCCAGAAGCCGCAAAACCACCTTGGTGGCGAAATACTTTGGGTGACTGCTTTTTGGGTATCTCTTTCCAGGTTTCACCAGCGTCCGTTGTGGTGATAATAAAAAGGTGATCTTCTGGAGCATCGCTAAACGCCATTCCTCTTTGCTTGTCCCAAAAGTCCATAGCGTCAAAAAACACGCCTTTGGTTTCGTTTCTGTATACTTCCTTCCACGATTTGCCACCATCCACGGTTTTGCAGATTACAGCTGGCAGACCGGCTGAAAGAATAATAGCAGTGTCTTGTCCAAAAGCCTGAATATCCCTAAACTGCAAATCTTCATATCCTTTAGGGGAAAGGTTTTCCCACGTTTTACCGGAATCGATGGTACGCAACACCGTCCCTTCAGAACCGCTTATCCAGCAAGTGGATTCACTTACAGCGCACAATCCCCGAAGGCTGGATTTTGTGCCAGTTAGCATGGGGTTAAGGATTACTTGCGCTGACATAAGGCCTGACCAAAGAAACAAACCTGTCAAAAGAAGAAATAAGGTTGGTCCGTACTTAGGGCTAACCCTCTGCTCGTTGACTATATTTTTCAATTTTCGCATGCAAATCTATTGATGATATAGGCTTGGGGATAAGATCATTGAAGTGCTTTTCTTTCTTTATGTCCACTGGATCAGCCGTGAGGGCAATTATGGGAATTTTTTTGTACTTATCACCTTCCCAACTCCGGATTACCGCTGCCGCTTCTCTTCCATCCATTTTAGGCATGCGTAAGTCCATAAGGATGATCTCATAATCGCTTTCCTTCATTTTATTCACAACCTCCACTCCATCTTTGGCAAAGTTTACCGAATAGCTTTTATTTTTAGATAAGTACTTGCTGATCAATTCGCGATTATCCACCATATCTTCGGCTACAAGTATTTTGATACTTTTCTCTGTGGATATGGAATTTGACAATTCTTTTTTAGTTGGGTTATCTGGGGATGATTTCTTAAGGGAGAGCACAAAACCAAATGTACTTCCTTTACCAGGGGCGCTTTGTATGTGTAAATCAGAGCCAAGCACTTCGATTAATTTTTTCACTATTCCAAGGCCTAAACCTGTGCCACCATTGCGCTGATCTTGCCCACCCAGCTGTTGAAATTTCTCAAAAATCTTTTCAATGTCCTCCTCCGAAATTCCAATTCCGGTATCTGTTATTTCAAATTTTATATCCACATCATTTTCGCTCTCAGCCACTTTTGTGACCTTAAGTATCACTTTGCCTTGCTTGGTAAATTTGTTGGCATTGCCCAATAGGTTGTTCAAAATCTGTATGATAATCATATCATCTCCGTAAACTATCTCAGGCAGATTTTTATCCACATCAATTATGAGCTCATTATTGTTTTCGCGAGCCTTAAAGAGGTGTGAATGCTCAACGTTTTTAAAAAGATTGGGTAAGGATATTTTTGATTCGAATACTTCTACTTTTCCGGCATTTATCTTGCTGAAATCTAATATGTTGTTTATTAAGCTCATCAGATTATCAGCTGAAAACTTGAGAACCCCCAAGTACTCCATTTCCTTTGCTGAGGCTTCTTCCATCATTAGTTCAGTAATTCCCATTATTCCATTTAGGGGAGTACGTATTTCATGACTCATAATAGCTAGAAAATCTTCTTTAGCTGCGGCCAATTTTTCAGCTTGATTCTTGGCGTATTGTAGCTCATTCTCCATTTGTTTCAACCCAGAAATATCACTAACTACTCCATACCACTTTACAGTATTCTTATCTATACGTTCGGGTTTAGAGGTAATTCTCACCCATCTTAGTTTATAAGTTTTATGACCGATTATTCTTCCTGTCCAGGTAAAAGTTTTCAATTTTTCACCAGCTTCCTCCATTTTTAGTAAAAAGTCTTCCAGGTCATCATCATATATCGCATCCCACGCTAGGTGAGATTCTGTCATCATCTCACTTGGTTCTACCTCGTATATATTGCTCACTGATTCACTCACAAAAGTAAAGTGGTCGTTTTCAATATACTCGGTAGAAACATACTCATATATCATTTCAGGCAAGTTGCTGGTAATGTTTTGTAACTGCTTTTCGCGGTCTTTAAGTGCCTGAATGTTTCTGTTGGTTTCAATTTCAGCACCAGCACGCATAGCCATTATTTTAAACAAATAATCACTGTTACTTACTTTTCTAATGGGTTGGTTGTGGGCCATTACAAGTACGCCTAAAAAATATCCAGAGGTGGGTGAGGTTACTGGTATTCCGATATAACCCTTGGCTTTCCAGTTTTTGAGAAGCGTGTCATTAGGAAACTTTCTTATAACATCATCAAATTCCAGCAACTCATTCTCCTTATAAATAAGCTCGGTTGGGCTACCCTCTATCCTATATTTAAATGAAGCTCCTTTTTGTCCATCCTTGCGATAAGCTAATACATTGGCTGTGGCATCATCT
>JAUHWX010000271.1 GCA_030427285.1 Bacteroidia bacterium | reverse complement strand
AATTTCGCCCAAGGTAGCCCTGAAGTCTTACGAGGTCTTGCTCAAAATATTCTGTTCGTCCAATGAAGCCATATTTGCTACTTTCTATTTTTCCTAAATAGGTTTGGTAGCCAAATACAACCGGCTTGTACTTTTCAGATTTCACAAACTCCATCAAGGACAAGTTTTGGATAGTGAAATCCCTTTGACGCTCGCTCCGTCCATTTTTTAGTGTCTTCCAATGATAATAGGTAGAAACCACACGCTCCACCGGATCCCGAAGCCATGTAACAAGCTTGGCCTTAGGGTAAAGATTTCCCCAGTTGGGGTGCGCTTGTATATGACCGTAAATGACCTTTGTCACGGGGTTATTTGATGAATATACCAAACCATGGTTCCACTGTTGCACGTCCTTCTCATCATTGATGCGCTCCAATCGTATCCCATAAGTTTTTTTCAAAACCTTGTACATGCTGCTTCCAGCTGTTTTTGGAACGTGTATAAAGATTACTTCAGGTTGGATTTTAAAGATTCCCATTCCAGTTTTTAAGGTTTTTCACAAAGGGCAAGGCGCTTCCGTCATAAGTAGAATTAGCCCTCTTCTTATGCCATTCTTCCAGTTTATGTTCTCTTCTTCTTCCTTCAAAGGCAATCCTGCGGGGTATTTTTACTTTTTGATAAAAGTCTTCCGTTCTGTACCAATAATGATTCAATTGAATACCTTCTGTACAAACCTTGCGATTTGTCCTTTCTGGCTTAAACTCTGTTTTATCAGCATACACGATTTGTTGCCAAGGTGCATACTCAGGGTAATGTACATTTCCGCCAAAAAACAACATTCCCGATGAAGGCTTCATAATGCTTTTGCCCGTGGTGTGCTCATCATGTTCATCCGGACAGCGATGCACCATTTTCTCAATCATATGCTCATCACTCTTCAAGCTTTTTACACCGGAAGTACCAAATATTAGCCAGCTCACAAATACTGCGGGAAACTTTTCATAGTCCTTCATAAGCTCCTTTAGCGAACTTTTTTCTTTGGGAATAATAAACTCATCACTATCCAGAAAGGCCATCCACTTATATTTTGCCCCGTCTCTTTTTAGCGAGTCATTATAACAAGCTACCACTATATCCATAAAGTAAGGCTTGTAAAAAGCTTTTCTTACAGTAACTAAACCTGCTTTTACATAAGGCTGCAGCACCGTTTCAAAATTATCCTCGCTTTTATTGTCATACATAATGACATGATCAACACCTATGGAAAAATGAAAGTCTAGCCACTCTTTGAGAAAGTCAGCATCATTTTGAAAAAGCGCACAAATAGCAATTTTATCACTTTTGGGCTTTGGCAAAAACCAACCGCGCATTGCTACCCGGGCTTTTATGAAGCCATATTTCCAGAGTTTTTTAAGCATCCCTTCTTTTATGGCTGCTTTAAAAAATATCCGCAAAATTGAAGCTGTCCTTCAGCCTTACCCCCTTCTCAGTATTTTCTACAGTGCACAATTCATTAGCTGCATCATGCTCCAAAAATAGATAGTAACCTTTGTCAGCAGCCTCCTTTAAAAAGCGTCCTTTTTCATCCAAAGTAATAAGCGGGCGCGTATCATATCCCATCACATATGGCAATGGAATGTGGCCGGTAGACGGAAGAAGGTCGGCCATAAAAACTATGGTTTTGTCTTTATACTTTAAAATCGGGCACATCTGTGCATCTGTGTGGCCACTTACGGTAAGTACGTCAAAACCCAAATCGGTGTTGTAAACCCCATCTTTATCATCATTTACCGGCACAAATTTTAGCTGCCCACTTTCCTGTATGGGGATGATATTTTCTTTTAGAAACGAAGCTTTCTCACGGGCATTCGGCTCAGTGGCCCATTTCCAATGGCGCTCATTACTCCAAAAATGTGCGTTTTTAAAAGCCGGGCGAAAAGCATCTTTAGATGAATCAAACTCAATTGCTCCCCCCACGTGGTCAAAATGCAGATGTGTCAAAAACACGTCCGTAATATCATCGCGGCTATAGCCTAATTTCTTGAGGTTTCCATCCAGTGAATCATTTCCATGTAAATGGTAGTGGCTAAAAAACTTCTCGCTTTGCTTGTTGCCAATGCCCGTATCTATGAGAATCAACTTGTTGTTATCTTCAATAAGCATAGAGCGCATGGCCCAGGTGCAAAGGTTGTTTTCACCTGCCGGATTGGTGCGCTGCCAAAGCGATTTTGGAACTACGCCAAACATGGCTCCTCCGTCAAGTTTAAAATTTCCGGTATGTAGGGGATGTATTTTCATAATGTGGATTCTCAGTATTTACGCTCAAAATTAACGTAATTTGAAGAGCTTAAAAATTTGGAATTTATGACGCTCAAAAACTATTCTGCTGCCGCTATCATTTTTGCGACAAGCTTTGCCTGCCAAAACGACCCCGCTATCCCAGAGGTGGTAAAAGAAGAAGCCGCGCCTGTGGCCGACACGCTTCAGTACGAAATAAAAACCGTAGCCAGCAATTTGCCCTGTGCTAAGGATTCTGCCAAAAACTGTGTGGAAGTAAAGATTGATGAGCTGTACATAAAGGGTGGAACTTCCAAGGCCTCGGCCTCAAAAATAGAAGCCACTTTGCGTAAAGCACTAAGCGAAACTGACAATAGCGAAGGGGCGCCCAGAAAGCCGCAAGACATAATCGCCAACCTGGAAAAGGAGTACACGCAAATTACCAAGGACATGAAAAACTATGACCTTTCGTGGGAGTATATTCACAATATGGAGGTGTACCTAAACGACAATAATCTGTTTGGCTGCTCTATATACAACTACACTTTTACGGGTGGTGCGCACCCCAATGGCTTTAAGTTTTACTACACTTTTGCCGCAGACAAAGGCACTCCCGTAAAGCTCACCGATTTGATTCTCCCCAATAAGTTTGCGGAGTTTAAAGCCTTGGCCGAGAAGCAGTTTAGAGAAACCCGCGAAATAGAAGAAGGGCAAACTTTTGAAGAAGCCGGATATTGGTTTGAAAATGATGCTTTTGCTCTGAATAACAATTTTAGGTATGATGCCTCCGGACTTACCATTATGTACAATCAGTACGAAATTGCCCCCTACTCTGAAGGCAGCATTACGCTGGAGTTTCCTTATTCTAAAATAAAGGGGATGGTGAAGCAAGAGTATCGGTTTTAATACAAACCCAAGCCATTAAAGGGTTTCGGGGGAATTTTATAACGGATATAGTAGCAATAATTCCTACTCAATAGTCCCCTTCAAACGTATATACGGCTTTGCAATTTAAAGAGTTGAAACTACACCATGAGAATTGGACTATCAAATGAGTAAGAAATTTTTTACCGACATAAATAATATCCGCAACGCAATTGATACAAATAAATTGGTTGTGTTTGCTGGTGCTGGTATATCAATTGATGCTGGTATACCCAATTGGAAAACTTTAATTGATGAGTTGAAATCGGAAATAGAAATTCCTAAAAGCGAACAAGACTCTTTAAGAGTTGCCCAAATGTATTATAATGATAGACAGCAAAAGGAATTC
>JAUHWX010000270.1 GCA_030427285.1 Bacteroidia bacterium | reverse complement strand
TACGGAAGCTTGACCCGCACAGCGCCTATATTCCACAAGATCAGGTGGCGGCTACAGAAGAAACTATTAAGGGTAGTTTTGAAGGTATAGGTATTGAGTTTCGCATTTTTAAAGATACCCTTACGGTGATTAGGGCCATAGAAGGTGGTCCAAGTGAAAAGGTAGGTATACGGGCTGGCGACAGAATACTAATGGCTGCTGATAGACAGATGTACGGACAGGATTTAAAGAATGCTGATGTAATTGAAACCTTAAAAGGAGAATCGGGTACGCGTGTTTCACTGGCGATGTATCACCCCTTGGATGGAACCAAGGAAGTGGTAACTGTGAAACGAGGGGAGGTGCCTATCAACAGTGTGCAAACGGTTTTTATGGTGGATGATAGCACGGGTTATATAAAACTCGTTCGCTTTTCGGCCACCACAGGTAAGGAGTTTAACAAGGCATTGAAGCAGCTAAGAAAAGAAGGCGCAGAGCGTATTATTTTTGATTTGCGTGATAATCCTGGAGGACTGCTATCGGCTGCCCGTGAAGTGTCAGATGAACTTTTGGGAAATGATGAAATGATTGTTTTTACCAAAAACAGGGAAGGCGATAAGAATGTGGTAAAGGCTGGTTCCAGCGGTTTGTTTCAGGATGGGCCATTGGTTCTCCTTATCAATGAAGGCTCTGCTTCGGCTAGCGAAATTGTGGCAGGGGCCATTCAGGATAATGATAGAGGCTGGGTAATTGGGCGCAAGTCTTTTGGAAAAGGTCTAGTGCAGGAAGAAATGACTTTGAACGATGGTTCAAAAATAAGGCTGACCACCCGCAGGTATTATACACCCAGTGGACGGAGTATCCAAAAGCCATTTGAAGATTATGATCAAAACTATTTGCAAAGAAAGGGCTACCACGATGGGGATAGCCAGGCGCTAAATGACACCTTGCCGGCAAACAAAATTTATAGGACACTTAATGGTCGCCCTGTATTTGGTGGCGGTGGTATAGAGCCAGATATAAAAGTTAACTTAGATACGAGCCGGGCAGGCGTTATTCTGTATCACTTGGCCGCTTTGGGTAATATTGATATTAAGGCTTTTGCTTACGTAGATGACCATCGTGCTGAATTTGAAAGCTTAAACCGAAAAGATTTTATGAAGGCCTTTGAGGTGACTGATACGGTGATGCACTACTTTTTTGGGAATAATGCTGATGAGCTAAAGAAGTATGATGAAAATATAAATACTCTGCTGAGGGCACGAGTAAAGGCTTATTTGGGCTACTATCTTTATGGAAACTCAGCTTTTCAGGAAGCCTACGGTCAGTATGATCCTTTTATTAGAGAGGCTTTAAGAATCTTAAATGAAAATGGGGAATCACCAGAGTTGAAAGAGCTGGAGAGTATGGTGGAATAAAAAAAATCCCGAAAGCTAAGCCCTCGGGATTTCAATGATATTAATAAGCCTTTGGCTTATTTGTGGTCGTGAGCATCTTCCATAGACTCTTCTACTTCTTCAGCACCTTCTTCGATAGCTTCGCCAGCTTCTTCAGTACCGTCTTCAACAGCATCCATGGTGTTTTCAGCACCTTCTTCAATGGCGTCACCAGCATCGTCAGCTGCATCTTCCATGTTATCACCCATTTCTTCCACTTTGTCTTCTACGTTTTCTTCAGTAGAGGCCTGGTTGTTGCAGGCTGACATAAATCCTACCATAGCAAAAGCTACTGCGAATAAGCTTACTTTTTTCATTTGTAACAGATATTTGGTTATTTAAATAAGTGAGCGAATGTAGTTATTTTCTTAACACGTAAACAACTCGCTATTTTTTTAATAACGTCTTGATACTTACGATTGTTTGTAATCTATCGCTTAGTTCGTCAATTGAAATTCTTTCTTGTTCCATCGTGTCACGGTTGCGAATGGTAACTGTTTGGTCCTCTTTGGTTTGATGATCAACCGTAACGCAAAGTGGTGTGCCGATGGCATCATGCCTGCGGTAGCGTTTTCCAATAGCGTCTTTCTCATCATATTGGCAATTGAAGTCCAACTGAAGCTCGCTGATGATTTCGCGTGCGATTTCAGGTAATCCGTCTTTTTTCAAAAGGGGAAGTACCGCAACTTTTATAGGGGCCAAAGCCATTGGGATTTTCAAAACAGTACGCTCGCTTCCGTCTTCTAGTTTTTCTTCGGTGTAAGCCGCAGAAAGCATAGCTAGGAACATACGATCCAGCCCTATGGAAGTTTCAACTACATAAGGTGTGTAATTCTTGTTGATCTCCGGATCAAAATATTGAAGCTTCTTTCCGCTGTGTTCTTCATGTGCCTTAAGGTCAAAGTCAGTGCGGCTGTGGATCCCTTCTAACTCTTTAAATCCAAACGGGAAATTAAACTCAATATCAGCGGCAGCATTGGCATAATGGGCCAACTTATCATGATCGTGAAAACGGTAATTTTCTTCACCTAAACCAAGCGAGCTGTGCCACTTCATGCGTTCTTCCTTCCAGTATTCATACCATTTCATTTCCTCACCCGGGCGAACAAAAAATTGCATTTCCATTTGTTCAAACTCTCTCATGCGGAAGATAAACTGGCGAGCCACTATTTCATTACGGAAAGCTTTTCCAGTCTGTGCAATCCCAAAAGGAATTTTCATCCTTCCGGTTTTTTGCACATTAAGGAAGTTCACAAAAATACCCTGTGCTGTTTCCGGACGCAGATAAACGGTGGTTGCGCCATCAGCGGTAGATCCCATTTGGGTGCCAAACATTAGGTTGAATTGACGAACCTCTGTCCAGTTTTTTGAGCCAGAAATCGGGCATGCAATTCCCTTTTCTTCTATTAGTGCTTTTACATCCTCAAGATTGCCGTCTTCCAAACCTTTGGCCATGCGAGCCATAGTTTCATTGGCTTCGTCAAGGTATCCTTTTACTCGAGGGTTGGTTTCACGATACATGGCTTCGTCAAAACTTTCGCCAAATCTTTTGGCTGCTTTTTCACATTCTTTATCAGCCTTCTGGCGAAGTTTTTCGGCATAGTCTTCCAGCAACACATCGGCACGGTAGCGCTTTTTGCTATCCTTATTATCTATCATTGGGTCGTTGAACGCGTCAACGTGTCCACTAGCTTTCCAGGTAGTAGGGTGCATAAATATGGAGGCGTCAAGGCCCACAATGTTTTCATGCATTTGCACCATAGATTTCCACCAATAGTCGCGAATGTTTTTCTTTAACTCCACACCATTTTGACCGTAGTCATAAATAGCCTGCATACCATCGTATATCTCACTGGAAGGGAAGATAAACCCGTACTCCTTGGCGTGAGAAATTACCTTCTTAAATAGCTCGTCTTGATTCATGGGCGCAAAAGTATTTATTCTTTTGAGAGGGGAGAATGGAAATAATGCAAATTACTAGGTCATTTATGCCAACTAATTGAAAAATGATAAGGTTGAGGTAATGTAGTATGTGTTTAGAAGAGTGTTTGTACACCTTTGCGCTACCATTATAAAAATCAAAACCTTACTTATGAATTTTACCAAAATCACCCTTCCAG
>JAUHWX010000269.1 GCA_030427285.1 Bacteroidia bacterium | reverse complement strand
CAATAGGTAACTATCCGTTCTAGGTTCTTTTCTTTCCAGTACACTTCACCCACCATGCTGCCATCAATATCATCCTTTGGTGTGGGTATATTCAGCAAAGCCGAAAGCAGCTTTATACTTGTGTAACTTTTCCAATCGCCAAATTTCCACATTTCCATGGTATCCAAATGTGGTACTTCCCAAGGTTTTAACCCGCTAGTGTTTAGTGATTTTGGCAAATGTATACCGTGTACAATCATTCTTCGCGAAAGGTATGGAAAGTCGAACTCCTTACCATTATGAGCGCAAAGTAAAAAGTCGCGATCAAAGTGCTTGCGCAGCATTTCCGCAAAATCCGTGAGCAGTTTTTTCTCATCATCACCATAAAAGGAGTGCACACGGAATGTACGTTTACCGTCCATTTCTTTCAGATACCCGCAAGAAATGCAAATCACTTTTCCAAACTCAGCCATAACCGCAGCACGTTTGGGGTAATACTCTTCAGGGCTTTCTTCCTGTCTTTGGTATTGGGTTTTTCCATCCCAAAGGTATTGCCAATGTTCATCCAACTTGCCGAAGTCTTCAGCTTGGCTTACGGTTTCAATATCTAGAAACAAAATCTTGTAGGGATCCGTTTTGTATAGAGGCATTTTATTAGTTTTTAGTGTTACTGGAAGTTATGATATTTCAGCCAATTAGGAGTTTTAACTGTTTGAATTTCACGTCCAACTAAAGCCTACCCCGTTGAAATTCAACCCATTTACACAATAAAATGTATTAAACTTGCGTAAGTATTACTAAAGTAAACAATCATGAAAACACCAAAAATTCTACTTCCTGCATTGCTTGTTGCAGGCTTGGCTTCTTGCCAAAAAGATGATAGTAAGGCGGCCAACACTCCGGAAAAGCCAGAAGCGGCCACCACGGATGACATTGCCATGAGCATGAACATCGATGATGAAATAACTAATCTCGGACAGATGACCATGGAGGGTAATCCTTCTAAAAAATCTACATCGTGGCTTAATTGCATTACATACACTATTGATACTACAGGGGCAAAAACTGAGGTAACTCTTGACTTTGGCGCTACTAATTGCGCTGGTTCTGATGGAAAAAACAGACGAGGAAAACTTATTGTAAGCTTAGAAGACGATCCTTTTGACGCGGGATCCGTGACCACCGTGACTTCTGATGGTTATACTGTAGATGATTATGAAATAATAGGCGCTAAATCCATGACCTTTCAGGGCTTAAACAATGATGGAGATCCTTATTTTGATATAAACTCAGCGCTGGCCATTGTAGACCCCACTCAGCAAGACACCATAACCTGGAACAGTACCCAAACCCGTGTATGGACAGATGGATTTGGAAATTTGAACCCACATGATAACGCTGTAGAAGTAACCGGAACAGCTGATGGAAAAACTGCCACTGGTATAAATTATGACATTACCATAATCGATCCGTTGCGTGTAGAGGCGGGTTGCAATTACATCGTGAGTGGATCGTTTAACTTAAGCGTAGCACCTCTTCCCGATCGTCTTTTTGATTACGGCAATGGCGTGTGCGATAGAAAGGCCACTATTACTATAAGCGGTTTTACTTTTTCGTTTTTGATGTAAATCGACAGCAATTTATTACAAAGCAAAAGCCCTGCATGTTGCAGGGCTTTTTAGTATGTAACAGTATCAGTCCTTTTTAATTCTGAACCACAGATAGCGCAGCACTTCGTAAAGGTTTTGCTCTCGTAAATCGCTCAGTTTTAAATTAAGTCCACTTTCCTGGGCCATATCATACATAGCCTCTTCTATTCCAAGTTTCGATTCAATCGCTTTTTTGCTTGCTTCTTCAAACACCTTGTAAAGCGGTAATTCTTCTCCATCCATAAGTATCGGCCCATCCAGGATATGTGACACCACAGATTGGAAAAAATAATAACAAGAAAAAGCCGCGTGTTCAGGTATGTTTGAAAGCTTTTCTACTCGCTCATCAAGCGGTGATCCATCTTTATATAAAATAGCAAATAGGTAGCGCAAAGCGGCAGGATTCTGATTCATGGTATAATCCTTAAAAACAAGATAGGCCGAAAGGAATGTACCAAATGAGAGATTCAGGCACAAATCCTGGGGTCCAGCATATGTTGTATAATCCCAAGTATATTGAGGTAAGTTGTTCTTTACCGAAAATGTGTTGATTTGAACCTTCCCATTAAAACCTTCAAGAAAAAACCCGCCTAAATCATAGCTATCTATATCTACACGCTCGTTTGTTTTACCCCTATCGGTTACCACAGGTAAAACCCTGAACAAATACCTTATCCATTCCTCTTTAAACTCTTTTATACTTAGCTCATTACGCTCATATCTTACCATTAGCATCAGGTAATGAGTCCATTGTGCTGGGCTGAGCTCAGATATAGTTTGAGGGGAGTGATTTGACTCATCAGGCTGGGAGAAGGCAAAATTGTTCATAATGATCGCTTTAGTTTTCTAATATAAAAACACAAAAGAGCTACAAATATTGTAAGAATATACTGCACAAACTATACCTAAATTTCTGTAAATCAATTGTTACAGTCCTCCATTTTGATTTTCAACCCATTAAAAATTAACGTCTCGAAAATTTTATAATGATCCACTGTGGAATTTTCCTACAAGATGTAGTCCTAGCACAATGTGGGGTTGTTATATCGACAGTTTACACCATCAAACCAAGTATCCGTAGTAGGCAGCTTTTAGAGATCAACACAAATACTCTTCGATAAGATCAAAACACGAGTCCGGCCCTGAGTCCACCCCAGTTGGCAGAAGTCCCCGTGGCAAATTCCTTGGTGATAGTGTTACGAGAATATTCCAAATAAAATGTCTTTGTTTGTAAAACAAGTCCGTAGTTCAATTGCCCGGTAACGCGCTCAAGATCTGAAGTTGGAATTGTGTAAGGGCTATTCGTATTAAAAGCCCCTCCCTGCAAAGTGGCATCATAGCCAACTGCATTAATCAATGGCTGGGCGTAAACATAAACTACAAAGCTTTTTCTCTCGTTTAGCGATGAAAATGGGGAATTTAGTATTCCAAAGCTGGTGTTAAAACCCACCGACCCATTAGTAAAAAGTGTTCCCAACTTGGCGTTAACGTTAGCTTGAAGGGAGAACAAATCTCTATATCTCAAAAGTTGTTTTTCATAACCCGCTTCATAATTTAGCACAACATCATTTTGTATCTGATTGTGCCACCCCTCCGGTATTGCACTCCCTGTAACTCTATGGATGCCCGTTTGCACCTCTTTGCCAAGTGCAGCCGGCCCAATAACCCCAATGCTAAATGATGAAATAAACCTGCTTGCCTTTTGTGTATCTACCGCCATCATAAAACTCTTGAGCATCATGGCTGATGCAAAAGGCCTATCCGCAAGTTGAATTTCCGGAAGATCATACCTATCTGGTGTAAAACCAATGTGCTCGAAAGCCACACCAAACCGGATTTCAGCATTGTTAGGTTTAAAGAACACGAAATTAGCAGGATTCTTTAAACCTAACAATGCTGAAATCCGGTT
>JAUHWX010000268.1 GCA_030427285.1 Bacteroidia bacterium | reverse complement strand
CCATTGGAGGGAAAGCTTTTAGAAGTAATTTTAATAGACATGCATGGCCGAAAGCTTCACCAGTTCTCCATTTTTGAGCAAAGCTC
This sequence comes from Bacteroidia bacterium, assembly GCA_030427285.1. Taxonomy (GTDB): domain Bacteria; phylum Bacteroidota; class Bacteroidia; order Flavobacteriales; family Schleiferiaceae; genus Owenweeksia. Next base: position 3,456 of record JAUHWX010000268.1, on the reverse strand, counting down.
GCTGGATGAGGTCTATCACTTTAAATTGCCCAATGGATTGGAGAAAGGGAACTACATTTTACAAATGACCACAGCTGAAAGAACAGTGGGAAAAGTGATTTTGGTAGAGTAAAAAAAACTAACACACTAAGGCTTAACGTGGTTCTGGTACTCGGTATGAATTTTGAGTAGCAGTGGCAAACCAAACCCACATGAAGTACTTCCCCTTACTGATTTTCGCTCTCTTACTTTCATCCTGTAAAGGACAGGAGGAAGTCCAAAAAACCGAAAAGAAAGAATACCTGAGATGGGTGGATGATATTGCCTTCGATCCTCTGTTGGACGACTCTACATTTGTGTCGTGCAATGGTGAAGAAAACGTGTTTCAATATTTTAACGATAGCAAAGGAATGTTGTATAAAGGCGGCAAACCCCTTATTGATTCAGCTTTTGCGAAAAACTACCACCCCAAAAAATCATGGGACGACAGTGGCCTGGTCCGCATCCGCTTCATTGTAAACTGTAAGGGTCAGGCGGACCGGTTTAGGTTACTTACCTCAGACTTCAACTACCAACCTAAGGAATTTGACAAGCGCATAACCAATCAGCTAATGGAAGTCACAAAATCGTTAGACGGTTGGGAAACCATGTATTTAAGGGAAACCCCGGTTGATTACTACCAATATCTACTCTTTAAAATTGTAGACGGCCAAATCATAAACATACTGCCATGAGACAACTCCAAACCATGGCTGCGGCCTCTCTCCTCTTTGCCTGCTTTAGCCTAAAGGCTCAGCCCAACTGCAGTTACTTCCTTTGCCTTGGAGATACCGCTCAATACAATGCATGTAAACTAGTGGAGGAAAACATAGGTGGCCATTACCAGTTTAGCCGCGAGTTTCACCAGTTGATGGATAGTGCCATCGCCATTTGCCCCCGTTTTGCTTATGCATACCGCGAAAAGGCCGCACCCTATGTAAAGAGTGGCAACTTTATACAATACATGAAGAACATGGAATTGGCCGTAAAACACGACCCCGGCACCTACCTCCCCATTAGGGCCTCGGTACGCTGTAAGTTTTTTGCCGACCACCAAGGTGCCATTGATGACATAAACCTGTTTTTAAGCACACACAAGGGAGATATCCCCAGTTCGCACAATGGTACCTATCATTTGCTGGTTGTAAAGGCACTATGCTATAAAAACCTTAACCAGCCTGATACCGCCATAGCGATATTGGAAAAGCTTTTTGCCACCGAGGGCTACTACTTAGGTGGTTTTGATTACCTGCATCTGGGAGTTTTGTATTTAGAAACTGGCCAGTATGAAAAAGCCCTGTCCACTTTTGAAAGCCAAAAGCAGCAGAACAACCTTGCAGAACATGAATATTATTGGGCAGTTACTTTAAACAAACTAAAGCAGAAGGAAGAAGCCAAAGCCCACCTGGCCAAAGCCCGAGAGCTGTTGGTACCCGGCACCCAAATGCACGACCCCTACCACGAAATGATAGATCAGATATATTTGGTGGATATTGAAAAGCTGGAAGCTCAGTTATGAATGCCAATATCATTTCTCTAAAACCCATTTCCCCTGCTGATAAGGAAACACAAAGGCTTATCGCCAAACTAAATGCCTTTAACCTAAGCCTATATACCGCAGACCAGTGCCACCTGGAAAGCCCTGAACAACTGATAAACCACAAAGCTGATATGGTGGGTGCCTACCTTGGCGGGAGGTTAAAAGGGATAGGTGCTTTAAAACAACTGGATGGTTATGCCGAAATAAAACGCATGTTTGTAGAGGAAGACCAACGAGGTAAAGGCATAGCTGAAATGATTCTAACAGCCTTGGAAGAAATAGCCGCAAAAAATGGCAACCATCTTGTACGCCTTGAAACCGGCAGCAGGCACACAGCCGCCATAAGATTTTATTCCCGTATGGGGTATTACCGCATCAAACAGTTTGGCGATTATCCCGTGAATGATGTGAGTGTGTTGATGGAGAAAAAATTAAACTTTAAAGATTAAGGTTTTTTCTAATTATCAATCCCATATTGCCACCATATTAAATAGTTAATTCAACTCAAGATGAATACAACGTTTATACTTGGAGCAGGCGCCAGCTTTGACTGTGGTTTTCCACTCGGCAATAAACTATATACTGATATCTTACAGGATGGTATTCCTGCTACCGCTGCTAATGGGTTATACCAGTGGCAACAAATACGGAATCAAAAAGCTTCCGAAGGTTACAGTTTCAAGAAGGGCCTCAAAGAAAAATATGAGCAATTTTTACCTGAAAAAGATGATTCCGATGTATTGAGCACTTTACATCGCCTTCACAATCAGTTGAACTCGAGCTTACATGAGAGTATTGATTACTTCATAGATGAATTTCCCGAATTTGCGTGGTGGGCTAAAATTTCCATAGCTGAGCGATTACTAATAAAGGAATCCAAACTATTTCAAAATCGTAATTGGGAGAATAAAAAGGAGATTTGGTATTCAGAACTCTTCAGGTCAAGACTGCTATCTCCAGCCCATTTAAAAGATGAGAATGTTAAAGTGATAACATTCAATTATGACCGCAGTCTTGAGCTTTATCTTAACCATTTCTACCGGAATACTTATAAAAAGAGTGCTAACGATGAAGACAGAGAGAATTTCTTAAAGAACATACCAATAATTCATATACACGGTAGCCTTGGACCAATAGATACCATGGAACATGATCTTACAAGGTATATGGATGGTGAGAAGGTCCCAGTTATAATAAAAGCCGCTCAAAACCTTAAAACCATCCAAGAAGGGCAAAGTGATGAGAATTTTCAAACTGCCAAAAAATGGATTAGACAAAGTGATAAAGTGTATGTTTTAGGATTTGGATTTAATCCAGAAAACACAATTTCTCTGTTTGATGTTGACTTTCCTGATTTTACCGTGGGTACAGCTTTTGGCCATTCAAATGTTCAGATTAGAGAATTTTGTGATAGAGCTGGAAACGTCTTTTATCATCCACGAAGACGGAAATTTCCAATTCCAGAGAAAGCTCAAATTAATGATGCAATTATTCCCAAGGAACCTAGACTAGTAAATTGTAGCATACCAAAACTCTTTTCACATCACTATCCTTTGACAGAAATGCCTAATGGCAAGTTCATTTGAAAAAGTACATGTGCTTGCATCCTCAAAATTTGAATAATATATCCGTTTAATTAACCTTCTAGTTGTAGTCAAACTTCATTTTTCACTAATTACATTTATCTAAAATGCCCCAACTCCGCCCCTTCCACCTCGCTATCCCTGTAAAGGAACTCAATGAAACCAGAACCTTTTACAACACAGTACTCGGTTGTGCTGAAGGCCGCTCATCAGAAAGGTGGGTTGATCTTGACTTCTATGGTCACCAATTGGTGTTGCACATAGCAGATAATCCAAGTGAAAACAAAACCAACCCTGTGGATGGCCATGATGTGC
>JAUHWX010000047.1 GCA_030427285.1 Bacteroidia bacterium | reverse complement strand
TTGAAAAAGCTTTCGCTAAAGCCTGGTTTAAACTTACCCACCGCGACATGGGACCAAGCTCATTATACCTAGGTCCAGAAGTGCCAAAAGAAGAATTCATCTGGCAAGATCCTATTCCTGCTTTAGATCATACAGTAATTGATGCCAATGATATTGCTGACTTAAAATCAAAAATTTTGGAATCGGGACTTACTACTAGCGAACTAGTAAGCACCGCATGGGCTTCTGCTTCTACCTTTCGTGGTAGTGATATGAAAGGTGGTGCAAACGGTGCCCGCATTAGGCTTGAGCCACAAAGAAGCTGGGAGGCCAACAATCCTGAGCAATTGGAAAAAGTGTTGAAGAAGCTGGAAAAAATTCAGAAGAAATTCAATTCAAAATCAGAGGACAAGAAAGTATCAATGGCCGATCTTATTGTATTAGGCGGAAGCGCAGCTGTGGAAAAAGCAGCTAATGATGCAGGTTATGATATTGTAGTTCCCTTTACCCCTGGACGTATGGATGCTACACAAGAGCAAACTGATGTGGAAGGTATGGCGGTGCTTGAGCCGATGGCTGATGGATTCCGCAATTACCTAAAAACGCAATACGCAATCCCTACGGAGGCCTTACTTGTAGACAAAGCTCAAATGCTAAATCTTACCGCTCCGGAAATGACCGTGCTTGTTGGTGGTATGCGCGCCTTAGATGCTAATTATGATCATAGCGGATATGGTATTTTGACCAGCACCCCTGGAATGCTTAACAATGATTTCTTTGTGAATCTATTGGACATGAGTACCAAATGGGAAGCCGCTTCAGAAAATAAAGAAATATTTGAAGGAAAGGACCGAGCCACTGGCGAAACAAAATGGACTGCCACCCGAGCAGATCTTATTTTCGGATCTAACTCTGAACTCAGAGCTTTGGCCGAAGTATACGCCAGCAATGATGCTAAAGAAAAGTTTGTAAACGACTTTGTAGCAGCGTGGACCAAGGTGATGACCCTTGACCGATTTGACTTGCTATAAGCAAGCATTAGAATTCTCAAAAACGAAAGCCGGTCAATTGATCGGCTTTTTTGTTTCTTTAAAACCTGATACTAAAGAACTACCCAAACAAAACGATGATTCGAAAAATACTTTCAATAATATCCTTAGTCATTGTTATTACTGGTTTCTATGGTTTTTTTACTGCTAGTGCTAATGCTCATGATCAAGAATGCTCCGAAGAATTACCTCTAAATGACCTCCAAGGAATTATTGTCACCAAAAATGCTATCTATATTGGACTAGGCTATTACAGTCGAATTTAGAAATATGACTTAACCGGGTCCTACCTTAAATGCTTTAAAACCAACACATTTTCCAAAACATTCACATTTAACATCAACGCTGATGAGGAACCTCAAGTAGGAATGAAGAATGTTTCCAGTCAGCAAGTTCAGGATATAATTAAGTATCAAGAATTCAATGAAAAAATCAATGAATATTTGAAAAACTCTCAAGCTAATCAGCAATTACAAAACCCAACTCAGTTCCACGATGAAAAGGGTAATCTTTACATGGTAAAAGGATGGTTTTTCAAAAAACTAGTAAAAATCCAGAATGAAAAAGAAGAGGTGATAATTGACCAAACTCTTCTACAGAATCTTTTTAACGGATATCTGATCCCCTGGCTCTTTGCATTTCTGGGTATCATTTGTTTCTTATTTGCAAATATGGGAATCATAACCCAAAATGCTGCCGGTCCCGAGAGGTTTAGTATTCGCAAGACATTTATTGATATTTTTAAATAGCAATAACCCCTGATTTTGCCCAGCAATATTCGAATTATCAAATTTTCAATACCCCAACAATTCCTCCACTGCTTCTGCAAACCTTTTCTTTGGCAAGAATTCATTCTCCAAAGCTTTGGCAAAAGGAACCGGTGTATCAAGACTGGCCACTCGTTTTACCGGAGCATCAAGCTCGGCAAAACACTCCTCCATTATTATGCTAGAAATATCTGAAGCTATTCCGCCAAACATCACATCTTCCTGAAGTATAACCACACGCCCAGTCTTTTTAGCGGAAGCTATTATGGCTTCTTTATCCAAAGGTTGTAAAGTGCGAAGGTCAATCAGGTCTGCACTCATTTCAGGTTTGCTGTTCAAATACTCCAAAGCCCAGTGCACACCACTTCCGTAAGTGATAATCGAAATATCATTTCCTTCCTTTATCAAATTAGCTTTACCAATTGGCACGTGATAATAGCCCTCTGGCACTGGTCCGTAAATACTACGATACAAGGCTTTATGCTCAAAAAACATAACTGGATTGGGATCGTCAATAGCGTTTATTAAAAGTCCTTTGGCATCTTCCGGGAAAGCAGGGTAAACCACTTTAAGCCCAGGCGTGTGAGTAAACCATGCCTCATTACTTTGACTGTGGAAAGGCCCTGCTCCTACTCCTGCTCCTGTTGGCATGCGTACCACTACGTCAGCATTTTGCCCCCAGCGCCAGTGTATTTTTGCCAGATTATTTACTATTTGGTTGAAACCTTCGGTTACGAAATCGGCAAACTGCATTTCCATCACAGCTTTGTAGCCACCAATAGAAAGCCCCAAAGCAGAGCCTACAATAGCAGCTTCACAAAGTGGCGTATTGCGTACACGGTCTTTTCCAAACTCTTTTACAAAACCTTCGGTAATTTTAAACACACCGCCATACTCCGCAATATCCTGGCCCATCAGTATCAGGTTCTTGTGCTTGTGCATACTCTCCTTCAATCCTTCATGTATAGCGTCCACTAATCGAGCCTCTTTGGCTTCACCCTTGGGAGCAACCAACTCATGCTTCACAGGAGCATACAAATCATCAAATTCAGTAGATCTATCAAACTTTATTTCCGGAGCCTGAAATGCTTTTTCAAAGGCTTCATCAATTTCATTCTTTATTTCCTTCTGTAACCTTTCATTTTCATCAGGATGCAAAATACCTTTCTCCAAAAGGAAAGTTCTATAATTGTCTACAGGGTCTTTTTTGGCCCATTTTTCCTGTAAGCCTTCGGGATAATATTTGGTGCCGCTCGCCTCCTCATGGCCGCGCATTCTAAAGGTGTTACACTCCAATATATAAGGCCCTGGGTTTTCTCTAATTTCAGCAGTAATATCTGTTACGGCTTGATAAACATCAAGTACATTATTACCGTCTACAGCCTTGGCTTTTATGCCATAGCCCATCGCTTTGTAAGTAAAGCTTCTAAATTTAAATTGCTCACTTGAAGGTGTAGACAGCCCCCAGTGATTATTCTCCACAAGAAAAATAACCGGTAAATCCCACACAGCAGCCACATTAATAGCTTCGTGAAAATCTCCCTGACTGGCACCTCCATCACCGGTAATTACCAAAGTTGCTTTCTTTTCTTTGCTCAGCTTTCCAGCTAATGCGATACCATCGGCAATACCCATTTGTGGGCCGAGGTGCGAGATCATTCCAACTATTTTATGTGCTGCGCTACCAAAGTGAAATGAGCGATCACGACCCTTTGTAAAGCCATCAGCTTTACCTTGAAATTGAGAAAACAAATTGTAAAGAGGAATACCCCTGGCAGTAAAAATTCCCAGATTGCGATGCATTGGTAACATATACTCATCAGGATGCATAGCCATAGTAGCTCCTACTGAGACTGCCTCCTGACCATAGCCGGAAAACCATTTTGAGATTCGACCCTGACGAAGTGCGATGAGCATTTTTTCTTCGATAAGACGAGGCTTGAGCAGCTGAGTATATATTTCTAAAAGCTGTTTATCGGTAAAAGCTTTCCTATTGAATTTCATGAATAGAGTTCTTTATAAGGGGTGCTAAAAATACCAATTAAACTAACTTGCGCTAAACAGAAATCATATACTTTCGTCAGTATGATTACAAAGAGGACTCTAATCATCATCAACCCCATTAGTGGCACTCAAAAGAAGGCTCTCATAGAAAGTCTTATTGAGACTCATCTGCCCAAAAATCAGTTTAACTTCAACATAGAATATACAGTTGGACCCACCCATGCTACAGATTTGGCTGCAGCAGCGGCTAAGGATGGTTTTGATTTGGTAATAGCAGTAGGAGGAGATGGCACAATAAACGAAACGGCCACAGGACTTATTGGCACAGATACAGCTTTAGGAATCATCCCTATAGGTTCTGGGAACGGACTGGGGAGGCACCTAAAAATACCGATGAACCCATCGAAGGCAATAAAGTCATTTAGCGAAAGTGAAGTAATGCAAATTGATGTTTGCACGGCCAATGATGTACCCTTTTTTAATGTAGCGGGTGTTGGCTATGACGCACTGGTGGCACATAAGTTTGCACAAATGCCATCACGTGGACTTAGCACTTACATTTTCAATGTGCTCAATCAGTGGTTTAGGTACAAGCCAAAAAAATATAAGATAAAAACGGAGCAAGGAAAGTTTAAAAAACGTGCTTTGATGATAAGCATGGCTAATGGTTCGCAGTTTGGAAATAATGCCTGGATTGCTCCAAAGGCACGCCTTGATGACGGACTTATTGATGTGTGCGTGCTAACCAAGTTTAATACGCTGGCTGCCCCTACCTTAGCTTATCAATTGTTTAATAAAACTATTGATAACTCTAAATATCTGGAAACTTTCCGCTCCGCACATTTCACTGTAAAACAGAAGTCTAAGATTGCACATTTGGACGGAGAACCCTTTAAGCTTGGGAAAAAAATAGAATTTAAGGTTTTGCCAAAGGCTTTGAATATCTTTGTTCCCAAAGCATTTTTACATGAACTCCACACCGAATATTCCCTCAGTAAATTTGAATGATTTCCTTTCGGGGAATGCAGAAAAAAAAGCAGCTTTTGTTCAAAAACTGGGTCAAGCCTATGAAGAAATAGGTTTTGTAGCCGTAAAAAATCACGGACTTTCTGACGAGCAATCTGCTCAACTTTACAATCAGGTTCAGCAATTTTTTGGCCTTCCGGCAGAGGTGAAAGCGAAATACGAAATCGAAGGGTTGGCAGGCCAGCGCGGTTACACTTCTTTTGGAAAAGAACACGCCAAAGGCAGAAATACTGGTGACCTCAAGGAGTTTTGGCACTTTGGTCAATATGTGGAAGATGGTGACCCGATTCAATCTAAATATCCAGAGAATGTGATGGTCAGCGAATTGCCACAATTCAATGAAATTGGTAAAACCGTATACCAAACCTTGGAGAATGCTGGTAAAAACATGCTTCGAGCAATAGCTCTTTACCTTGGCTTGGATGAGTTCTATTTTGATGATAAAATCCACAACGGAAACAGCATCCTCCGCCCTATTCACTACCCACCAATTACCAGTGAGCCTAAAGATGCGGTGCGTGCTGCAGAGCATGAAGATATAAACCTTATCACCCTGCTAATGGGCGCCAGTGCCGAAGGCCTGGAAGTGCTAAACAAAAAGAAGGAATGGATTGCCGTAACCGCTTTACCTGAGCAAATAGTGGTAAATGTTGGAGATATGCTTCAAAGATTAACCAACAATAAACTGCGAAGTACAACGCACCGAGTGGTAAATCCACCGAAAGAAAAATGGGGCGAGTCCCGTTTTTCAATTCCTTTCTTTTTACATCCACGCTCCGAAATGCGCTTGGATTGCCTCAAAGAATGTATTGATGAGAATAACCCCAAGGCCTATGATGATATTTCTGCAGGTGAATACCTGGATGAGAGATTGGCAGAAATTGGATTGAAGAAGAAATAGTCAGAAGTCGGAAGACGGTAGAGATGTCCCTCGCTGGCGAGGGTGTCCGCAGGACGGGAGTGGACAAATGAATAATTAACTTTGAGGAATTGCTTTCCGACTACGGACTTCTGACCAAAATATTAAACAATGGCAAAAGGAAAAAAACTAAGCAGCCTCTCTGATTTGGGAGGAATGGTATACAGCACCAACGAAAATTACGAACCCGATCAGGAAGAAGCATTGGAGAGCCTTGACCCCAGTGAACAATCTTTAGAAGCTCACTTAGAAAAGAAAGGTCGAGGCGGAAAAGTGGCTGTTTTAATAAAAGGTTTTGAAGGACCGGAAGAAGATTTAAAAGATTTAGCGAAAGCCATAAAAAACCACTGCGCCACAGGCGGTAGCGTAAAAGATGGTGAAATCATCATCCAGGGAAATGTGCGCGACAAAGCCATGGACTTTTTGAAAAATAAGGGATATAAAGTGAAACGTGTTGGGGGCTAATTTGGAAAAACTTTCTACATCTGTCCTTTCATTCTCTGCCGAATGCCTTTACTGATTCGGTAAATATTATATCCCGCCAAGGCCGTAAGCGCATACCATAGTGGTGAGTTTTCAAAAATAGCTACGTACAGAGTGTAGACAAAAAAGACTCCAAACAGAAAGATCATAAAAGTGGAAATTCCTGCTACTTTTCTAAAGTTCCTTTTAAAATCTTGTATTTGCTGATTAGTTGGCAAATCCTTTTTCTTCACTTTATGAAGGCGCAAATACTCTTGCGGACGCACAAACACATTGGTAAGGTTTGAAGAGCATTCCACAAAAAGCACCTCTTCATTGATGGAGGAATCTAAATCAAGCGGGTGGCTTTTACACCAATCTAATTTTACGTTTATAGACTTAGCTTCCGTGGGAATTTCAAAGTGAGCCGTTTCGGCAAAGCTTACCTTACCAATGATTTTTCCATCAACCAGCACTGTTACCTTTCTAAAGTAATTTGCTGTGTCCAGCCTTTGAACGATCAAGGTCTTCATACTGAAGCTTTCACCCTTTCAACGGCATTTTTATATAGATTCAAATACTTTGGTCCGATGTAATCAAGTGAGAATTTTTCAGCTTGAATACGCGCATTTCTACTAAACGCACTCATCATTCCTTCGTCCTTAAGCAAAGAAATAGCTCCTTGCGCCATTGTTTCCACATCGCCTACATGGGCGGTAAAGCCCGTATGGCCGTCAATATTAACCTCCGTAAGCCCACCTGTATTAGATGATACAACCGGCACTCCAGCTGCCATCGCTTCTAAGGCTGAAAGCCCAAAGCTTTCTTTTTCTGAGGGAAGTAAAAACAAGTCAGACATACAAAGTACACGCTCTATTTCAGAAGTTTTACCAAGGTATTTTACCCTGTCCAGTATTCCTAGTTTCTGCGCTTGCTCGCGGCTCTTTTCTTTTTCAGGTCCTTCGCCAATCATAAGCAGCACCGCATCAACCTCCTGCTGTATTTTGTAAAATACATCCACTACATTATCTATTCGCTTTACCTTTCTAAAGTTGGATATATGGCAAACAATCTTCTGATTCTCGCTGGCAAAATTCTTTCTGCAGTCAGGTACTCTATTGTAAAGACTCAAGTCCACAAAGTTGTGAATCACCTCTATTTCTCTATTGATATCAAAAATCTCAAGAGTGTCATCTTTCAAACTTTGTGACACTGAAGTCACCACATCAGAATGATTGATACTGAAGTTTACAGCCTCCTGATAGCTCGGATTTTTACCTACCAAGGTTATATCCGTACCATGAAGGGTGGTGATAATTGGTATGTTTATCCCTTTATCTTTAAGTATTTGCTTTGCCATGTAGGCCGCATAGGCATGGGGGATAGCATAGTGTACATGCAACAAATCAAGTTTATACTTTAAAGCTACATTTACCATTTTACTGGAAAGCGCCAATTCGTATGGTTGATATTGAAACAAAGGGTAGTCTTGTACATTTACCTCATGGTAGTAAATATTACTTTCTAAAATGTCCAACCGAACTGGCTGACTGTAGGTGATAAAATGCACGCTATGCCCTGTTTTGGCCAAATACTTACCTAACTCCGTTGCCAGCACCCCGCTTCCGCCAAATGTTGGATAACAAACGATTCCTATATTCAATTGAGGATAATTTTAGTTTCCAAAAGGATCAGAATTTTTCTGTTTTTTCAAGCTCGCCTTCCGGAGAGTACGTTTTCCAGGAGCCTTTCTTCTTCCCTTTCTTATAATTGCCTTCGACCTTTATTTTTCCGTTCTCATAAAATTCACGGTAAGCTCCCTCCTTCTCGTTATCTTCATAAAAAAACAGACTTTTTATAGCTCCACTTTCTCGGTAATAAGTTTTGGCCTGACCATTTAATTCTCCACCTTCATAGGTGTATTCCGTCACAGGTTTCCCATCGGCATAGTACCAAATAGCAAGTCCCTCCTTTACACCTTCATTGTAGTTGGCCAGCTCTTGAATATTACCATTTTCATAGTACTTTTTGTATTCTCCATGAACCTTACCATTCTGATAGGTTCCTTCTTGAGTCAACTTTCCATAATTTTCATATTCACGATGAGGACCACTTTTTTTACCCTTATAATAATGCTCCTCTAATACCAACAGTCCCTGACCGCTAAAAAATAGTCCTATTCCATCTTTTTGCCCATCCTTATATTCAATCACACTCCTAATATGATTGTCTGCGGAATACTCCACCACATTACCGTTTATTACTTTTGAGCTGTCACTTTGAGCTGTTGCATTAATGCTGAATATTACTAAGCAGGTCAGCGCCAGATTTTTCATTTTCATCTGTTATTGAGTTATAAATCACTTTTTGGATTCGTGTTCGTGTTGATAGGGATAATAGCTTTTTGTTTTCTGCATTTGGATGCACTCTGTTTGATAAAAATATATACACTATTTCTTCAGCAGGGTCTGCCCAAGCCATGGTTCCTGTAAAACCTGTATGACCAAAACTTAAAGGCGAAACACAACCACAAGTGGGCCCTTGACCTTCTAACTGAGGTTTGTCAAAACCTATTCCTCTGCGGTTATCTGTATCACAATATTGGCATCTCGTAAATTCATTCACGGTTATTGAATCCAGATATCTTATTCCTCCATAATTTCCTTTGTTCAAATACATCTGCATCAGCTTAGCCAGATCATTAGAGTTGCTAAACAAACCGGCATGCCCGGCCACACCTCCCAGCATAGCCGCACCTTGATCATGTACATAACCTCTTAACTCCTGACCTCTAAAAACCTTATCATCTTCTGTTGGCACAATGCGCTTTGCCGGAAATCTGTCTAACGGTTTATACCCCATTGTGTACGCACCTAAATTGCTGTAAAGCCACTCCTGTGTATATTGGTCAAGGGTTTCTTTTTCCATATTTTCAATGATTTCCATAAACAAATAATACCCAAGATCACTGTATTTATATTGCTTTTTTGATAAAAGCTTAGAGTCATAAATACGCTGAAAAACTGTATCATGCATGTTTCTACAGCTATATACACCATCTGCTACATTGCATGGGTAGTTAAAGTTGCGATCCGAAGAATAATATTCTGGTTTCTTTTTTTTGGACGCATCCAGAGTTTCCAGGTAGAATGGAATCCAAGGAGTAAGACCTGACTGGTGTGCCAATATCTCACGTATTATAAGTGAATCTTTATTTGTTCCTTTTAGCTGTGGCAAATAAGTACCTAACCTTTCATCTAAATCCAAACGTCCTTCTTCTACCAATTTCATAATTACTGGTAAAGTTGCAGCCACTTTGGTAATGGATGCCAGATCGTAAATGTCATCATCATTTACAGGTTGTTTTTTATCATACGTTTGGTGCCCATAAGACTTATCAAAAACCACCTTTCCATGCCGAGCTACAATCACCTGGCAACCGGGTGTTGCCTTTTGATCAATTGCTTCTTTTACTAGAATATCAATTTTATTTAGTTCACGCTCATCCAAATCCACCTCCCCCGGAAGAGCGTAACCTAGGCGATTAAGGCTTTCTGTATCAAAACCAAAACCCTCTTCAAAAAGCTCCCCGGCACTCACCGGCAACCTGCCTTGTGCACCTAATGCACCAAAAATGATTTGTGCCGCAATACTCTCAGCATCGGGGTGATTTTGATAGGCCATAATTAAGCCATCCGCACGCTCAGCATTTGTGAAAGTGCGAAGGCTATATGGGTTTGCAAAAACCGTAATGATTGTTTTGTTCTGACGAACTAATCGGCTTACAAACGAATTGATTTCTGAACTTACCTTGTAGGACTTCCATGGTGAAGCATTGGATGTATAAACACCTCCTACCACCAAATCATAATTTGACAAAGAGTTTAGCAACTCATTGTCTTTTCCCGGTGCATAAGTGAATAAATCTACATTTGAATACTTCTTAAGCACTCTGTAAAACTCGGTACCGATATCTGTTCCGGCCACCACGCAAGCAATTTTTTTATCCTTTAGCTCCCTAACAGGAATCACCTTTTGGCGATTGGTCAATACCGTTATGGCTTTTTCATAAATCTGACGATTTACAATCATGGAAGACTCAGGGCTCAGTTGTTTGGTAATATTTTTAGGATCTATATACTTTTTCTCCTGCAAGCCCATCCAACTTTTCGCCAGCAATATCTTATACACATGCTCATTGATGGCTTCCTCAGTCAAAGTTCCAGCTTTGAGTGCTTCCTTTATTTTGGCTTTAGCCACAGGTACATCCTGAGCAAAAAGTAAAATATCATTCCCCGCAATCAGTGCCTTCGCATCCACTTCACCCGGGGGGTACTTATCCGCCACACCACGCATATTCAAGGCATCAGTAAAAACCAATCCATCATATTTCATGGTATCTCTAAGGTAATTGGTAATGATTTTTGGCGAAAGTGAAGATGGCATATTCGTATTATCCATCGCTGGCACATTGAGGTGTGCTACCATAATGGAACCAACGCCATGTTTTATCAAATCGCTGTAAGGAGCAAGCTCCACATTTTTTAACCTGGCCATATCATGCCCTACTGTTGGCAATGTTTTATGCGAATCACTATCTGTATCACCGTGTCCGGGAAAGTGTTTCGCACTGGCCAGCACGTGCTCATCCTGCATTCCCTTCATATAAGCCGTTCCAAGTTTTGCCACATTTTCCGGGCTTTCGCCAAATGACCTTGCATTAATAATCGGATTATCGGGGTTGGTATTAATATCTACCACAGGTCCAAAATTGATATGAACACCCAATCGCTTGCAATGCTTGGCTATTTCTCTACCCATGGCATAGGCAGAAGCACTATCATAGGTAGCTCCCACAGTCATTGGCCATGGAAATTTATAAGTAGAATCCAGGCGCATAGAAAGCCCCCACTCAGCATCCATGGCAATCATAAGCGGTATGGATGCAGCTTGCTGATAAATATTGGTAAGTTGCGCCTGACGAACCGGTCCTCCCTGAAAAAATATTAGGCCACCAATCTTTTGCTCTTTGATTAATTTTAAGATTTCTGCTTTATGAGCCGCTGTTTTGTTAGAGTATGCAGCTACCATAAAGAGCTGCCCCAGCTTTTCATCGAGCGACATACTGGAGAGTTTCTGTTTGGCCCAAGCCGTATCACCTTCATATATAACAGACTGCCCATGGGCAGCTATGAAAAAAGTAATAAAAAGTAGGGATGTAAACAGTAGTGTTCTAATTCTTTGCATAGGGCCATTCATCATTTCACGCTAAAGTAAACAGTAATACACAGCAGCTGTTCACTTCAACAATTATTATTCCACAGTGCAAGGTTGATAGCTTGTTAATACCCAAAGCTTCTTTTGAGCGTTTATTAATTGATAACTTTGCAAAAAACGAAACAATGGAAGCACCAAGGCTACCTTCCATCTTCAAGGCGCATCGTGCCAAGCAGTTTGATATGAAACCGCGCTATTACGATGAAAGAAAAGAGCGCATTGAGGAATTGAAGAAGAAATATGCAGACAAACAAGTACCCCGCACAACCATTTCATTTCGTGAAAAAGTGGAGGGAAAATGGCGTCATGAGCGCAGCAGAAGTGTGGGTAAATCAAACTTTAGGGTATTGATTATCATCGCCATCCTCGTTTATATCACTTACCTAATTATCACTTATTAATGTCAGACGTAATTCGTCTATTGCCGGATAGCGTAGCCAACCAAATTGCTGCCGGAGAAGTAGTACAGCGGCCCGCTTCTGCCGTAAAGGAGCTTTTAGAAAATAGTATCGATGCTGGTGCTGACCATATTACCCTCATTGTAAAGGATGCCGGGAAAACCCTACTGCAGGTGATTGACAATGGCATGGGCATGAGCGAAACGGATGCCCGTATGGCATTCGAACGTCATGCTACTTCCAAAATCCAAAAGGCGGAAGACATTTTCGCCATTCACACCAAAGGCTTTCGTGGCGAAGCTTTGGCAAGTATTGCTGCTGTGGCGCAAGTAGAACTCAAAACCAAAAAGGAAGATGAGGAACTTGGCGTAATGCTAAGAGTGGAAGGTAGCAAAGTGATGGAGCAAGAATATTGCAATACCAAGCGCGGAACTCAATTAGAGGTAAAAAACCTTTTCTTCAATATACCCGCCCGCAGAAACTTTTTGAAATCAAACAATGTTGAACTACGTCACATTATTGATGAGTTTGAGCGCGTAGCCCTTGCCCACCCTGATATTCATTTTTCATTTGTAAACAATGGCAATGAGCTTTTTGACCTTCCTGCTGCCGGTTTACGCCAAAGAATTGTGAATATTTTTGGAAGTAAATTCAATGAAAAATTGGTACCTGTAAAGGAGGAGACGCCCATCCTGAAACTTACCGGATTTATATGTAAGCCTGAGTTTTCAAAGAAAACAAGAGGTGAGCAGTTCTTTTTTGCCAATAACAGATACATCCGAAATAACTACTTGCACCGCGCAGTTTGCCACGCTTTTGAAGGACTGTTGACAGAAGGAAGTCACCCTTCCTACTTTCTGTTTATGGATATTGACCCTGCGAAGATTGATGTGAATATTCACCCAACCAAAACGGAGATTAAGTTTGAAGATGAGCGCTCAATTTTCACCATCATTCGCACGGCTGTAAAACATGCTTTGGGCCAATATAATATTGCGCCATCACTGGATTTTGAATCAGATGTGGACTTTGTGCCTCAAATGAAAAAAGGACAAACAGTGCCACCTCCGGGTGTTCATATCAATCCTGATTTCAATCCGTTTGATGAACAACCTGCTGGCAAATCCAGCTCCTCGGCTACACGCCAAACAAGTTTTATCCCACAGGGTGTGCACACCGGAAAAAGCCAAAAAACACAAGATTGGGAAAAGCTTTTTGAAGATATACCAGAACTTCCAGATGAGCCGAAAAAGCAGGAAACCCTGGAAATGGGCGAAACTACCGAGGTGAAGAAAAGCTACAGCCAGATTGGCAGAAAGTACATTTTTACCAATCATGGCACCGGAATCATTATGATACATCAGCAAAGGGCCCATGAGCGGATTCTTTTTGAGCGTATTTTCCAATCCCTTGAAAATAAAAACATTCCGAGCCAGCAATTGCTGTTTCCACAAAATATAAGTTTTAGCGCAAGCGATTATCAACTCATAATTAGCCTCCTGCCATCACTCCGGGAGGTAGGTTTTGACATTGACGAATTCGGACAAAATGAAGTGATAATTAATGGTATTCCACTATATCTTGACAGTAATTTGGTAAAAGATGTGTTGGAACGGCTTTTGGAAGACGAGAAAGACCATAAAAGTGGTGGTACCAATAAAACGCATGAGTTGATGGCAAACACTTTGGCAAAGGTTTCGGCTATAAAAACTGGTAGCCCGCTAAACACCCAGGAAATGCACAAATTGGTAGACGAACTTTTTGCATGCGAAATGCCTTATGTGAGCCTTGCCGGAAAGCCCGTGGTAGTAAATTTGAATTTAGAAGACATCGATAAATCATTTAATTAATGTATCAAAGACCGACCAGCTTTAAAATGCTGCCTGACGTTATAAAAAACCTCCTTATTATTAATGGGCTTTTCTTTTTGGCCACGGTGGTACTTGGGAATGTTGCAGGTTTTGACCTTGTTCAAACTTTAGGACTTTACTTACCCGGGTCGCCACATTTCCAACCTTATCAGATAATCACGCATATATTCATGCATGGTAACCTTATGCATATATTCTTCAATATGTTTGCGTTATGGATGTTTGGGTACACCCTCGAAAATGTGTGGGGTAGCAAGCGTTTCC
The DNA here is from genome assembly GCA_030427285.1 of Bacteroidia bacterium. Lineage (GTDB taxonomy): Bacteria > Bacteroidota > Bacteroidia > Flavobacteriales > Schleiferiaceae > Owenweeksia. The sequence continues at coordinate 3,720 of JAUHWX010000047.1, read as the reverse complement.
TCATTTATTATATGATTACAGGGCTAGGTGCAGCCATAATTCACCTTGGGGTAAATTACTGGGAAGCGATGGCACTACAGCAAGAGCTTGTAAATGCAGGTTTTACTCCACAAATGCTTCAGGATTTAATTACTTCAGGTCGCTGGGACGGTGGTGCTATTTCAGGAGTTTCGCAAGATGTAATTCAGCAATATTATTACAAATACAATGTACCCACCGTAGGTGCATCCGGGGCAGTTTTTGGTGTTTTGCTTGCTTTTGGGATGATGTTTCCAAACCAATACGTTTATCTTTACTTCGCCATTCCTATTAAGGTAAAGTACTTTGTAGCAGGGTATGCTGCATTGGAGCTTTACAGCGGAATTGCAAATGACCCTTCCAGTAATATTGCCCACTTCGCCCACCTTGGCGGGATGCTGTTTGGCTTTATTTTGATAAAATACTGGAAAAAAAGAGGAGAGCTTTATTGATTAGTACGCATGTCTGGAATACGAGAAGAAATAAGAACATCCTTTAAGCAGGGCGATGCCCTTACTCGATTGATACTGGTCAATTTGGCGGTATTCGTGGTTTTTCTGCTTTTGAGGATTATTGGTTTTTTGTTTAGAATTCCGCTTGCCGAAGTGTTTGCAGAATGGACTGCTCTACCAAGTAATCTCGGCACCCTAGCCACTCGCCCATGGACGCTCTTTACCTACATGTTTCTGCATGAAGGTTTTCTACACATTTTATTTAACATGTTGTGGCTATACTTTGGTGGCCGCCTGTTTATGGAATATATGGGTGGTCGAAGATTATTGAGCACCTACATTTTGGGTGGTCTGGCTGGCGGAATCCTTTATATTATAGCTTACAATTTGTTCCCTTCATTTGCTGAAGCCGTGGTTATTTCAAATAACCGTGGCGCTTCAGCTGGAGTTATGGCCATTGTAATCGGTGTGGCTACTTACGCTCCTCGCTATCCTGTTAAAATATTTTTTACTCTGAATGCCCAGCTGTGGATGATTGCTGCCGCTGCGCTTTTGATGGATTTAATTTATTTGGGAGACGGCAATAATGCAGGTGGTCACATTGCTCACCTTGGCGGTGCCTTGTTTGGATACCTAAGTGTAAGTCAGCTAAAAAATGGCAAAGACTGGACGGAAGGTTTTAGCAAGTTTATGGACAACATTGCTAATTGGTTTAAACCAAAACCTAAGATGAAAACCGTATACACCAATACTTCTAAGAAGGCCAACTATCGCGAAAAGCAAGTGCACAACCAGCAGCGGATGGACGAGATTTTGGACAAAATAAGCCGTAGCGGATATGAAAGTCTTTCCAAAGAAGAAAAAGATTACCTCTTTAAAATAGGTAAAGATTAATGGCCGCAGCTCGTAAAACTTTCCTTGACGGACTCCTTTATTTTTTCAATGTCATTTTTGCCTTGCTTTTGCTAGGCTCTTATTTGGCCTACTATGTTCCTTCTTCAATCACCACCGTATTTTCAATTATAGCTCTGGGCTATCCGGTTTGGTTTTTTGTGAATTTGGCTTTTGCCATTTATTGGCTTATTCGTTTTAAAACCAAAGTCTTCCTCCCCATTGTTGTAATAAGCATTGGTTACATGCACGTAGGCAGATTGTATCAATTTGGCGGAGCGGAAAAAGTGGTAGCCAATGACCAAAAGCTTAAAGTGATGAGCTTTAACGTCCGATTGTTCAATCAATACAACTGGATTGATGACCACACTATTGAAACACAAATTGTAGATCTCATAAAAGACGAAAACCCTGATGTACTTATGCTTCAGGAGTATAAGGAAACAGATAAGTCTACAGCCAAAAGTTTAGGTTTTCCATTTTTTATTTTAAAATCGCATAAAAACGGGCCTCATGGCCTAGCTATTTTTTCAAAGTTTAAAATTGAAAAAAGTGAAGCTATAATTATTGAGAACGACAGTAGCTACAATAACCGGTTTCAGTATGCAGATATTAGTTGGAAGGGCAAGACTATCCGCTTTATAAATATACATCTGGCATCTGTAGGTTTAGAAAATGAGGATTACAAGTTATTGGAAAATCCAGAAACCGAGGATCAGGATAAACTGGAAAAAGGTCTCAAATCAATAGTAAACAACCTCAGCAACGCTTTTAAGAGAAGAGAAATACAAGTGCAATCGGTAGTGAGAGAGGTAAAAGCAAGCCCCCATCCTGTGGTGCTTGCTGGTGATTTTAATGATGTACCACAATCTTTTGTTTATCATGAAATAGATAATGAGCTTGAAGACAGTTTCACAGAGTCAGGCCAAGGATTTGGTAAAACTTATGTAAAAAGTCCGGTACCACTTCGCATCGATTACATCTTTCACAGTGATAACCTTCATGCTCTCAATTTTAGACACATCAAAAGAGAGCTTTCTGACCATTTTCCTGTTACTGCCGATTTGGAGTGGCGACTTTAATAAAGGCTTCATAATCTCTTTTCAGGCTTTCTGCAAAAGTCTTAGATTTATCCATCACTGATAAAAACCATAACCATGAAGCAATTTTTCGTTGCCCTTACTACCCTATTCGCCTTTATGGCAAACTCACAAATCTTAAAACCCGGATTTGACAGAGAGGAATATAAGGAACTGATGCTCATTTCTGCGCAAACTGTGGCAGACCCAGAATATTCTGAAACCTTTATAAAGCCCGAAAATTACAATATCATGTTTCGCTCCGAACCAACCGCCATGGACAACTTGTGGGACCTGTGGGTTCATAATGAGGGAAACAGCGCAGTGATAAGTGTACGTGGTACTACTCCAAAAGCGGAAAGTTGGTTGTTAAATTTTTATGCAGCCATGGTACCTGCCCAAGGGCAAATAAAATGGGGCGAGGATAATGTTTTTGACTACCAACTTTCAGAAGACAAACGCGCAGCTGTGCATATCGGTTGGTTAATTGGAACTGCAACTTTATCAGATGATATTCTTCAAAAGGTGGACTATCTATATAAGGAAGGAGTGAAAGACTTTTTTATTATTGGCCACAGCCAAGGTGGTGGAATTGCGTACTTGCTCACTTCCCACTTTCTCTCCCTTCAAAAACAAGGTAAGCTTGCCAATGATATTCAATTTAAAACCTATTGTAGCGCAGCTCCTAAACCCGGAAACCTTTATTATGCTTATGACTACGAGGCCAAAACACAAAATGGCTGGGCTTTTAACGTAGTAAATGCTGCCGACTGGGTGCCTGAAGTTCCTATCACCATTCAAACTTTAGATGATTTTAATGAAACCAATCCCTTTATTCATGCTGATGAAATAATTGCAAAACAAAAACTGACCACCAGAATAGTACTAAAGCATGTTTATAAAAAGCTAAATAAGCCCACTCGCAAAGCGCAAAAGAACTATCAAAGGTATTTGGGAGATGAAGCACATAAAATGGTAATGGAAAAAATGGACGGCCTGGTGGTGCCTGAATACATGCCTACCAGCAACTATGTGCGCACAGGAATACAAATCGTATTATATCCTGATATCGCCTATTTTCATAGCTTCCCTTATGACAGTGCAGAAATTTTCACACATCATGTTCATAAACCATACTTATATTTAGCCGAAAAGATGGGAACACCTTTTTACCAAAAAGAAGAAACTAACCCAATGGACAGCGAGTGGACTTTAGTTTCCTTTTCAGGAGCTGAAAGTGAGAATTGGGACTTTGAAACGTACCAACCCACCTTACTTCT
>JAUHWX010000046.1 GCA_030427285.1 Bacteroidia bacterium | reverse complement strand
TAGCTCTATCACGTTTTTAAAGTGATCTTTCAAACGCTGATCGTGCGTTACCACAATAAGGTTTGCATTGCAGTCGCTGGCCGTTTCTTCCAGAAGCTGGGCAACACGTTTTGCATTTTCATCATCAAGTGCACTGGTTGGCTCATCGGCCAAAATAAGTTCGGGACTGTTGATTACCGCACGGGCTATAGAAATACGCTGTTGCTCACCAATGCTGAGGTTGCTCGGCATTTTGTGAAGCTTGTCCTACATGTTCATGCGAGTCAAAACCTCAGTAATTCTATTTAAATCTTCAGGCTTACCAGCCAATTTTTGCGCAAGCAGCAAATTATCTTTTACCGTAAGGGATTTTACAAAATAGGAGCGCTGAAAAATCAGTCCGATATTTCTTCCACGAAAGTGGTCGAGCTTTCTGCTTTTTAAGGTAGTAATATCTTGCTCACCGATAATTATTTTCCCCGAAGAGGGAGAAAGAATACCTGCCAAAAGGTGGAGAAAGGTAGTTTTTCCTTTTCCGGAATTACCAAGAATAAGCTGATGGCTACCTGTGGCCAAATCCATGTCAGGAAACCTAAAGGTAGTTTTTGGGTTGTATTGAAAAGAAAGATCAGATACTTGTACAGACATACATTTATAGATTAGTGCAAAACTAATTTTTTACAAACGATAGAAACACATTTATGAAAACCTTAGTAATTGGCGCCAGCCACAAACCCGTAAGATATTCGTACATGGCCGTAAAAATGCTAAAACAATATAAACACGAAGTGGTGGCTTTAGGCCGCAGGGCAAGAGATGTGGAAGATTGGCAGATAATAGATGGTACTCCTGAAATTCCAAACCTGGACACTATTACTGTTTATCTAAATGCTGATAACCAAAAAGAATATTACGACTACTTTTTGAAGCTAAACCCAAGAAGGGTAATCTTTAATCCCGGTGCGGAAAACCCTGAGCTGGTAACACTATTAAATAAAAATGGAATCGAAACTGAAAATGCATGTACCTTGGTAATGCTGAGATCTAATCAGTTTTAAGTGGTTCGTCCATGGAATTGATAAGGAAATTTTTATCAGAGCCATTTAGATAAACTAAAACTTGGGTTCCCAAACTATGCATTTCGAGCATGTTGAAACAAGTAGTTGTTTTTAAAAGTTGATCACACATCCCCGCTTCTTTTACATACACATTCATACGCACCGTTGGCCGCATACTGCGGGTAGCGGTGCCATCCCACACTATCATAGGTTCTCCTGGATTACATCCGCTATATTCATATGTAACGCATACGCAACCTTCATTTATTTCAAAATCCAAAATATTTGTTTTGGCCAATTCGTTAGTATCCTTAATGTTTCTAAGGTTGGTGATATCAATACAAATAGGTGACTCTTCAAGCATTTCCGGTTCTGTAGGAAGGTCTTCATTTCCCTGTGTAATAGGTTGACTGCTGTCGCATGATATAATTCCTATAAAAAGGGCTAGCAAAAGTGTGTAGCGCATGCTTTTAGTTTTTTACAATAAATTTAATTGACTCTTCACGCTCATTATTTAAAATGCGCAACACATAGGGGCCGTTTGGCAAGTGATCAACGGGGATATAACCATTTTGCTCGATGTTGATAAAGGGTAAAGAATTATTAGCAGGATAGACTTGATTGCCTTGAAAGTCAAATATTTGAATCTTACTATTTCCAACTGCCGGTAGTCCTTCAATAAAAAGCTTGCCTTCTATAACCGGATTTGGTTTTATAGAAATTTTTGAAGACACATAAGGCGGAGCGGAATCACTAAGTGTGGCTCCAGATAAAACAGAAACACCAGTATTTAATGGGTCCAGCCAGTCTTTTAATCTGCGATTAGGAGTGCTTCCATTTTGGTCCCAGTGGTAGCTAAACTTCCCATAATAATCTTCTAGAGTATTTTGGCTACAGGTGGCACGTCCACCTGTGAGAGTACCACTTATAAGTTTATTTTCATTAAAAAAAGCTCCTCCTGAAGAACCTCCCTCGGTCACACCATGATTTGTACCTGTAGCTGACCAATATATTTCCCAATGTGTGTTTGGAACAGGGCCATTATTGTAGTTTGTACTAATGGCCGTTGTGGTACTGGTCGATATTTTCTTAATATCTCCTTGCGGGTGATGAATGGCAACCCCACTTGTAGGGGCGCTGTTGAGGCGAGACCATCCAGCAAAAAATGGGTTGTAGGTGGCTGGAACACTAGTGCTTAATTCGAGTAGTAAAAAATCACTCCCACTGTTACCACCATTGTCATTACTTCTCGCTAGTAATGTGGCTCCAGTTATTTGTTTGTTTGCCAGGTTTCCTTCACTTGTTGGGTTTGAGCAATTTGGGCTTTCGTACTGAAAGTAAAATACCCAATTCGAAAAGTCTTGAGAAGAGGCAAATGTAGATCCGTTAATTGCACAGTGTTCAGCCGTTAAAATGTATGGTTTCTTATCAAAGGCTGTATTATTGACCAAACTACCACTACACCAAAAATAGGCGTTTCCAACTTTCACATCTATGCGCACCGTGCTGTTTTTCACATCCTGATGATTACTGCCTTCAGGACAATTTACATTTACCTCACAAGGTTGAGAGTCGCCAAAATCATCAGTGCTAGCTATTCTTTTGGCCACTTCCATGCTGTAGCTTCTAACTTTAACTTTTGGAGTTGTGGCCGAATTGAAAGGCTTGTATTGCAAAGTCAGTGCATCGTTAACAATGGTTGACGTCCATTTTTCCTGAAGTAGGCCTGAAGCGGTTAGGAACTGTAACCTTTTTCCATTTTTGTTTAGCACAAAAAGGGTGTCATACTGAGGCAAGGCTTCGATTTTCAAGAAAGCTCGAAAAGCAAAATCTTGTCCTGCTACTTTCCAATAATAAGAGCCATTGTGTAAGTCTCCTGCAGCCATGTCAAAGTTCAAAGAGCGATCCAAAGCGTGACACTCCATGAAGTGTTCCTGAGTATTCGAATGGAGTGTTTCTATTAGCGTGACTAAATCTATATCTGGCTGAGCATGAGCCTTTATCTTGTTTACCTCAGAGTATTGAGAATGTAGTTGTGGGGTGATTACTCCACAGGATAGGGCAGCTATGATCAGCAGTTTTTTCATGATAAAAGTCTTTGTCGCAGTAAGAACTCAAGTTGATCATTGGCTCTTTCCAATTTATGAACCAGTTCTTTATTTTCTCTTCTTAAGTGATACACTTCAAAGGCACTTTCTATAGTGTTCTTTAGTTCTTCTTCTTGCCAGGGCTTATTGAGATAGCGATAAACTTGACCTTTGTTGATGGCATCGATTACCGCATTAATATCCGAATATCCTGTAAGCAGAATGCGCATTGGTTCAGGATTCACTTTTCTTATTTCTACCAAAAGCTCTATTCCCGTCATTCCGGGCATGCGCTGATCGGTAAGAATAATGTCAATTTCGTTTTCCATGAAAACTTTAAGTCCCTCGGCACCAGACTCCGCAATGAAAACATCGAATGTTCTCCTAAAGGTTGCTTTAAAGGATTGAAGGTTGTGTACTTCATCATCTACGTAAAGTACTTTGATTTTGTCTGCCATTGATTTGTGCGTTAAAAAAGCTTCGACAAATTAAATCATATTTTTAAACATTGTTTATTTTCGGCCTTCAAACAACTAAAAATGACAGATAATTCAGAAACAACAGGCCTTAACGCGGCTTTTATGTTATTGAATAAGCCTGACTTGTCGAGCTTTAAGCCAAAAATATATGGTTTTATTGATAGAGCCGAACTGCTGGATTTAATTAACGATAAACAGCCAGAGTTTCACGATGAACTGAAAGGGCAGGTTATGGAATTGAATAAAATCCGTAATCCTCAGAGAAAATTCACTCCTGAAGAGCAGGAATTATTCTTTAAAGAATGGTCTGAAGCTACAGATTTGAACTCCTATGGCTTATTTGTTTATTATCCTTGGAGTAACAAGTTGGTTCGTATCGTTGGTAGAGAAGAATTTATCGAGTTGCGCACTTCCCGAAATAAGCATAAAATCACCATGGAAGAGCAGGCAAAGCTATCTGAAGCTACCGTTGGTATTATTGGTCTTTCGGTGGGACAGTCAGTGGCACTTACTATGGCCATGGAAAGGAGTTTTGGTACGTTGCGCATTGCTGATTTTGATACATTAGAGCTTACAAATCTCAATCGAATTAGAGCAGGGGTGAGCTCACTCGGGCTTGCTAAAACTGTGGTGGTAGCAAGAGAGATTGCGGAAATAGACCCTTTCTTAAATGTGGAATTGTTTGAAGAAGGTGTTACTGAAAATAACATAGATGATTTTTTTGGTGTAGATGAGCCGCTCGATTTACTTATTGAAGAATGTGACTCGCTACCGATAAAAATAATGGCCCGAGAAAAAGCTCGTGAAATGGGAGTTCCTGTTATTATGGATACCAGCGATCGGGGAATGATAGATGTTGAGCGTTTTGACAAAATTGAAAACCTGCCTTTGCTTCATGGACTCTGTAAAGTTTCAGGAATTAAAGAGCTAATGAGCCTTAGCCCGGAAGAGCAAATGGGAGTAATGATGGGAATGGTTGATTTCAACAACTTATCGCCTAGAATGAAATTTTCTTTTGGTGAATTAGGAAAAAGTTTATCAACTTGGCCCCAGCTAGCTTCCGATGTAATAGCGGGTGGTGGTAATGCGGCAAAAATGGCCAGAATGATTGTTTTGGGGGAGGATGTGCCTTCAAAAAGATACTATTTTGATGTGAGTGATCATATTTGAGTATGTAATGGTTTATTAATTCTTGGAATTAGAATTTCTATTATTAAATGGTAAGATTACGCGCCTTTAGGGCAATTGAAGACCCCGATACTTGCGAAAAGTTTATAGAAGGGCACACCAGAGTTTTACACAGCGTTGGAGTAAAGAAGGTAACATCAAATAAGGTGGACTGGATGTACTGGGGTAGTGTATTTGTAATGGTGGTTGAGGATACTGAAACCGGTGAGGTTTTGGGAGGCGCTCGTATTCATGCCCATGATGGTATTAACCCTTTGCCCGTGCAAGATGCTACTGCGTACATGGATGAAAAAGTAGTTCCATATATTGCTGAGTGTGGTAAAACGGGAACGGGTGAAATATGTGGGCTTTGGAATAGCATGAAGGTGGCAGGTATGGGCTTTGGTAGTGTTTTCTTATCAAGAGCTTCGGTCGCAATAGTCGATCAAATTGGGTTGAATAATTTGTTGGCTCTTTGCGCACCTTACACTGTACGTCCTGCCAAAATATTTGGGTACAGCGTGGTTGAACAGATTGGAAATAATGGAACATTTTATTATCCAAAGCTAGATTTACTAGCCACATTTATGGTAATGAAAGATGCAATAGGAATGCCCGATGCCATAAGTTCAGAAAGGGATAAGGTGCTGGAATTAAGAGAAAATCCATTTGCCATAATACAAGAAACCACCAAGGTAGCCCATGTGGAGATAGCTTATGATCTCAAGCTTACTGATCTTCCAAGAAATACCTTTCATATAAAGTAGTATAAATGAGAAATTATATATTTCCGATATTTCTTCTTCTTATTTCTGTAAAAAGTTTTGGTCAAGAAATAACGTTTGATTGCTATGCAGGAGAGAATCAGTATTTCGGAACTCAACTTCAGTTTTTTAAAACGGATAAGTATATCTCTGTTGAGAAATTGGCCAATGTGCCATTTAAAGATGTAGAACAGGATGTTCCCAATTTTGGTGTGACGGAATCAACCATTTGGTTGAAAGGGAAACTGAAGAATTTGAAGGAATGTGAGGCCTTGTTTGAAATCGAAAATCAGTCCTTAGATACAGTTGAGTTTTTTTTATTTGATGGCAACAAGCTAGTTGCTCATAGTGTTGCGGGGCAGCAAGTTCCAGTGCAGGAATGGGAGATAAAAAACCCGGTGTTGGGGTTTCCATTTTATGCCGCTGACAATGCCCAACTTGACTTTTTCCTTAAAGTAAAAAGTAAAAAGCAAATTATAGTACCTATTACCGTTCGCTCCATGGATTCGTTTTATGGCAGACGACTGGAGTCTCATATAAAAACAGGTCTTTATTTTGGGATTATATTAGTTATGATTCTTTACAACCTGTTTCTGTTTATTTCGGTTCGTGATATAAACTTCCTGTATTACATCTTATACATCGCCTCGGTGGGGCTTGCTCAGGGCACACTTATGGGGTATACTACTATTTATCTCTGGCCAAATAATGATTGGATGGTAGAAAATGCCACATATTTATTTGGAATACTTTCGGGATTATTTACGGCTATTTTTGTAATAAGCTTTATTCGAACAAAAGTATATGTACCAATCCTTCATAAGTTTTTTGTGTCCTTTATTGTGCTTTATGGGGTTATTACCATAATGGTGCTCACAGGATACAAGATGGAGGCTTATCAGTCCATTAATCTGGTAGCTGCTTTTGGTGCAGTTGTCGCTTTGATTGCCGCAATTACGGTTAGTAACAAGGGGTATATGCCAGCAAAATTTTTCCTATTTGCATATTCTTTCTTTTTGGGTAGTATTATTATTTTGGTATTAAAAGATTACGGAGTTTTACCTTACAATGAGTTCACTAAATCATCAGTAATTTACGGCTCATCTTTTGAAATAGTTTTGCTATCACTGGCGTTGGCCAATCGTATAAATGTTTTAAGAGAAGAAAAAGAAGCATCTCAGGCCGAGGCGTTAAGCGCACTGAGAGAAAATGAAAAAATTATTCGCGAACAAAACGTTTTGCTAGAGCAAAGGGTAAAGGAAAGAACCCTTGAGTGGCAAGAAGCTAATGAGGAGCTTACCGTAACACTTTCAAATCTTAGAGATACTCAAACGCAACTTGTTGATGCGGAAAAAATGGCGTCACTGGGTCAGCTTACCGCAGGTATTGCTCATGAGATAAACAACCCAATTAACTTTGTAACATCCAACATAAAGCCATTAAAACGTGATTTGGCAGAGGTATACGAATTGGTTGAAGCCTACGCTGCGATAGGAACGGAGGGAGTTGAGGAATCTTTGAAAAAAGCCCACGAACTGAAGGATGAGCTTGATTACCAATACCTGAAAGAGGAAATAGAATCCTTGGTACAAGGAATTTCGGATGGTGCCAATAGAACCTCAGAAATAGTACGCGGGTTAAAAACTTTTAGTAGACTAGATGAGGATGTAGTAAAGCCAGCTGATTTGCATGAGGGTCTTGCGAGCACCATGATTTTGCTGAGAAGTAAAATAAAAGAAGGAATTGATGTGGTTAAAGACTTTGATGAAACTTTGCCTAAAATAGATTGCTATCCGGGTAAGTTGAATCAGGTATTTATGAATATTCTTAATAATGGTATTTATGCGGTATCTCACAAATTGTATAAGGAAGAAGAGGCCCCAACTTTGACTTTGAAAACACGGGTGAATGGAGATATGGCGAGTGTACACCTAATTGACAATGGTATTGGGATGGATGAAGCCACCAAAAAGAAAATATTTGATCCCTTTTTTACCACCAAAGATGTAGGCGAAGGTACTGGTTTAGGGATGTCTATAGTCTATAAAATTATTGAGAAACATAACGGTACCATGGTAGTAAATTCTGAATTGGGGGTTGGTACTGAATTTATAATAACTTTACCTCTTCGTCAGCCAAACGAATTTCAATGATATCAGAAGAAAAAAATCAAAAAATACGTGTTCTGTACTTGGATGACGAGGAGAACAACCTTAGGTCATTTATGGCGGCCTTCAGGAGGGAGTATGATGTTCATACTGCAAACACCTCAGAAAAGGCATTTGAGATTGTAAAGTCGGTGAAACCTCATGTTATTTTTTCCGATCAGAGGATGCCAGTCACCACAGGTGTGGAGTTTTTTAATGCAATTCGACAGATTTTTCCTGAACCGGTGCGTATTCTTGTCACCGGATATACAGATGTAAATGACATTATTGATGCCATCAACAAAGGGCATATTCACAGGTATATAACTAAACCGTGGAGTGAGCCCGAAATAAAAGTAGCTATTGATAATGCCTATGACCTTTACAGTACTCGCAAGGCGCTGGATAAAAAGGTTGAAGAATTAGAGAAGTCAAATCACGAGCTTAGCCGGTTTATCTATAGTGCATCACACGACTTGAGGGCTCCAGTGGCATCAGCTTTGGGTCTTATGAGGGTGGCACGTCATGAAGTTACAGATCCAACGGCCATTGAGTATTTCGATAAATTAGAGTATACCACCAAAGAGTTAGACACCTTTGTGTCAAACATTATCGATTATTATAAAAACTCAAAGCAGAAAGAAGTCATGGAAGAACTTTCTTTTGAGAATATAATGGATGATGTACTCGAAATTGTAAAAAGTCACCTAGGTTCGGCCAACACTATGATTGATACTGAAATTAAGCAGGAGAATAAGTTTAAAGGCGATCCTTACAGAGTGAAAATTATCTTAAGTCAACTCATCAGCAACGCTGTTAAGTTTAAAAAAGAGGATCAGGAAAGCGCAAGAATTAGTGTGCGTATAACAGCAGACCTTGATGAAGCCCGAGTGGAGGTTGAAGACAACGGAGTGGGAATACTAAAGGAGCACATGCATAAGGTGTTTCAAATTTTCTTCAAGAGCAATGATTCTCGATCAGGCAGTGGAATTGGACTTTACATTGTGAAGGAAGCATTGGATAAAATGGGAGGAAGTATAGCTGTTGATTCAAAACCAGGAGACGGTACATTGTTTTCCATCAAAATACCTAATAGGTTATGAAGCCAAACGATGTAAAGCTTGTCATGTTGGTTGATGATAGTTATACCGATCGTTTTATACACAGAAAACTACTGGAGATATACTCTGTAGGTACTGAGATAATTGAGTACCCAGGAGCCCGGGAGGCTATTGACTATTTAATGAAAGTGAAAGACGAAGGGGAGGACAAAATGCCGGATATAATTTTGCTTGATGTATTGATGCCCGAAATGAATGGCTTTGACTTTTTGGTAAGTTTACAAGATGCTTACGAAAAGTTCAAGAAAAAACCTCTGATATATATGCTGAGTTCAACCGATGATGAAAGCGACCTAAAAAGGGCTCGCAGCATTAAGATGGTAAAAAAACTACTCAGGAAACCCTTTTCTCCAGAAACGCTTATTAAAGCCTTGTCAGAACTCTGATTTAAGATGAAATTTTATTTTATCAAACTTTTCGCGAGCCATATTTAAACTAAAGGCCGAGTCCGAAAGAAATACCAGTCTACCAAATTTATCCTTTGCCAAATAGCGATACTTGAGTTTGCTGAATTCGTCCAGCTGTTTTGCATCTGAAGATTCAATCCAACAGGCTTTGTAAGCGGGATAATTTTCATAAGTGCACTTGGCGTTGTATTCATGTTCCAGGCGGTACTGAATTACTTCATATTGTAGTGCCCCTACGGTCCCTATAATTTTTCGGCCATTGCTTTCCAGCGTAAAAAGTTGCGCTACACCTTCGTCCATTAATTGATCAACACCCTTATTAAGCTGTTTTGCTTTAAGCGGATCAGCATTATTGATAAACCGAAAATGCTCAGGCGAAAAGCTTGGAATTCCCTTAAATTCTAATTTTTCACCTTCGGTTAAGGTATCACCAATTCTAAAACTCCCGGTATCATGAAGACCCACAATATCTCCCGGGTAAGCAATATCTACCACACTTTTCTTACTCGCCATGAAGGCAGTTGGATTGCTAAATTTTAGGTTCTTCCCTTGTCTTACATGCTGGTAATTCTTGTTTCGTTCAAATGTCCCTGAAACTATTTTGAGAAAGGCTAATCTATCTCTGTGCTTCGGATCCATATTAGCATGAATCTTGAATACGAAGCCTGTAAACTTTTCTTCCATTGGATCTACTACACGATCTTCTGCCTTTTTAGGTAGGGGAGCTGGTGCAATGTCCACAAAACAATTAAGTAGTTCCTGCACTCCAAAGTTATTAAGAGCAGAGCCAAAAAATACCGGAGAAAGTTGGCCATCCAGATAGGTTTTCTTGTCAAAATCTGGATAAACACCAGATATAAGCTCAATTTCATCTCGTAAGGTATCAGCAGCCTCTTTATCTATATATTTTTCAATTTCAGGCGTACTTATATCTTCTATACTTACACTGTCAGCAATTTTTTGTTTCTTTTGTTCAGTATACAACTGCAGGTTTTTCTCCCACATATTATACACTCCTTTAAAGTTTTGTCCCATTCCAATGGGCCAACTCAAAGGGCATACGTTTAGTCCAAGTTTATCTTCAATTTCATCAAGTAAATCATAAGCATCCTTACCCTCACGGTCAAGTTTGTTTATAAATACGATTATGGGTGTATCACGCATTCGGCATACTTCCACCAGCTTTTCTGTTTGGGCTTCAACACCTTTAGCCACATCAATTACTACTATTACACTATCTACAGCGGTAAGCGTACGATAGGTGTCTTCAGCAAAGTCTTGGTGACCTGGTGTGTCAAGAATGTTTATTTTCTTATTCTTATACTCAAAGCCCATTACAGATGTGGCCACGGAGATCCCTCTTTGACGCTCAATTTCCATAAAGTCAGAGGTAGCCCCTTTCTTTATTTTATTTGACTTTACAGCACCTGCTTCCTGAATAGCGCCACCGTACAACAGAAGCTTTTCTGTCAACGTTGTTTTACCCGCATCTGGGTGAGATATAATCCCAAATGTGCGCCTGCGGTTGATTTCTTTTTTTCTATCACTCATTTCTGGGCGGCAAAAGTACTAATACTTTTGTCTTTAAAAATTTGTTTAGGATATTTGATGTTTCTTTAAACAATGTCGGGTTTGTCTTAGTTTTAAATTTATGCAGAGCAAGTATTCCATCAAGGATTTAGAGCATTTGTCAGGTATCAAAGCACATACAATACGAGCCTGGGAAAGTAGGTATGGATTGATTGAACCTTTTCGAACCGAAACCAACATCAGGTATTATGTTGATGAGCATCTCAGGAAAATTTTGAATACCTCAGTGTTAGTGCAATCGGGTGTGAAGATTAGTAAGATTGCCCAAATGACTGACGAAGAAATTAGTCAGGCTGTGATGAATAGTGGAAATTATGAATCGAACTACTCATCTTATATAAACTCACTTAAAATAGCCATGCTGGATTTTGATGAGTACGCTTTTGATTCTATTGTTTCTCGCTGTATAGTTAGATTTGGAGCGGATAAAGCCTTGTTGGAAGTGGTGGGCCCCTTTATAAAAGAACTAGGTGTGCTATGGCAAATAAATGGTATCAAGGTTAGTCATGAGCATTTTGCATCAAATCTTTTGCGCCTCAAGCTTTTTGCTCTCATTGAACAAAATATGTCATCAAAACCGGTAGAGGGGCGGGAATCCTATATCTTATACTTGCCCGCAGGTGAATTACATGAGTTGAGTTTGCTTTATCTGTATTACCAGCTGGTTGTTTCAGGAAGCCGAGTGGTGTACCTTGGGCAATCTGTGCCCATTGAATATTTAGGAGAGGTTTCTCAAAAAACAGGCATCAAAAATTTCATTTCCATATTTACAACAAAACCACATCTTGACGATATTGAGAGTTATCTTATAAAAATTGATGATTGTTTCCCCAATATGGGTGTTAAATTTCTTTTTTCGGGTCAGCAGTTGCATGGTGTTGATATGAGCATGATAAGTTCTAATGTACTCATATTCTCAGGGGTTGAGGATTTGAAGAAGGCTATCTAATGAGATTATTACTTTCATTTTATTGAGTTGGATTGATGTTTGAATACATGAAGTATTATCATGTATTTTAAATTTCCTGTAAAGTTTATCTTACTAAGCTTTGAATTTCAAAACTTTTGTTTAACTTTGTGGGGTAATTGTTAAACAATAAACTAAAACCAATTTATCATGTCAAAGTCAGAGTTTAGTACTTTAATCTTGAATCAGCAAAGCTTCTTAAAGCAGTTGGCTCTTAAGTTGACAAGAAACTCAGAGGCATCGAGTGATTTGATTCAAGAAACCTTTTACAAAGCATTGCGGAACAGCGATAAATTTAAAGAGGGTACAAATATCAAGGGTTGGTTGTATACCATTATGAAAAACACTTTCATAAATGCGTATAGAAAAAGCAAAAATCAAAACACATTTGTTGATGAAACAGAGAATAAATATTTCATAAACATAGGAGAGGCTGACAAAGCAGTGCAGACTGACGCGTTGATTGACAGTGAGTATATGATGAATGAAATAAACTCTATTGAAAAGACTTATGTAGAGACCTTCATGATGTACTATAACGGTTACAAGTACGAAGAAATATCTGAAATCTTATCTATTCCACTGGGTACGGTTAAAAGTCGAATCTTTCTGGCAAGGAAGAAAATGCAAGAGAAATTGAGAGATTTTCGCTAATCTTTAATCTTCAGGCATTTTACCATAAATTGGTGCATGTATCTACTGAATCAAACATTTTATTTTCATAACGGAAGTTTGGAAAAGTCTTAATCAAGAGCCATTTGTCGTAAATGGCTCTTCTTTATATAAGTCAATTTCACTCGCATTTTAGG
Source organism: Bacteroidia bacterium (assembly GCA_030427285.1). Classification (GTDB taxonomy): domain Bacteria; phylum Bacteroidota; class Bacteroidia; order Flavobacteriales; family Schleiferiaceae; genus Owenweeksia. The sequence goes on along the minus strand of JAUHWX010000046.1, from coordinate 5,248 downwards.
TAAATCCAATAGAAATAAAAACGGACTTTTGCAGATCGGATGCTTCCGGCAAATTTTATAGAATAAAAAATAATCGAACAAAGGATGATAGAAGAAGTCATTTTGGTGGATGAAAATGATAATGAAATTGGTTTAATGGAAAAAATGGAAGCGCATCGCAAGGGTTTACTTCATCGCGCTTTTTCTGTTTTTGTATTAAATTCTAAAGGTGAGTTGATGATTCATCAAAGGGCTTTGCATAAGTACCATTCCGGAGGCTTGTGGACTAACACCTGCTGTAGCCACCCCCGCAAGGGCGAAGAAGTAGAAGCTGCGGCTCATCGCAGGTTGATGGAAGAAATGGGTTTTGACTGTCCCATAGAGAAGAAGTTGGATTTTGTGTACAAATCAGTTTTAGATCAAGGTCTTACTGAGCACGAGTTCGATCATCTTTTTGTTGGTCATTATGATGACGAGCCAAATATAAATCCCGATGAGGTTGCTGACTGGAAGTGGATGACTATCGCTAATGTTCGGAAAGATATTGAGGAAAACCCGGGGCAGTATACGGAGTGGTTCAAAATAATTTTTGACCGATTTACAGAAGAAGTACAGTAGTCATGAGAGTAACGGTAAATAGAAAAGCCCACTTTAACGCTGCACATCGCCTACATTTATCGGATTGGGATGATGAGAAAAATCAAGAAGTATTTGGACGTTGCAATAATCCCTTTTATCATGGCCACAATTATGAATTAACTGTTTCAGTTACCGGTAAAATTGATCCTAGCACTGGCTTTGTAGTGGATATGAAGTGGCTGGCTGACTTGATAACAGAAAAGGTGGAAGATTATTTAGATCATAAGAACTTGAACGAGCAAATCAAAGAATTTGAATCTCTGAATCCCACAGCTGAAAATATAGCGGTAGTGATATGGAAAAGGCTTCGTCCCTTCATTAATGCCGAAAATGGTTTAAAAATCACACTTTATGAAACGCCTCGGAATTTTGTAGAATTTTCTGGCGAAGAATAGGATCTGCTACTCATATTTAGGTGAATTCTGTAGAGAAAAATTCATCACCGTTTCTTTGCATAATATGTATGAAAAAGGCAATTTAGTAGAAGGCTTGCTAGGTATGTATAATACTGCTCCGTTGGGGGCGATGCAAAATACAGGATGACTTATACCAATCTTTTCAAGCTATTAGTTATTCACTATAATGTTAAGATTTAAATAAAATGGTACTTAGATATTTCAACTCCGGTGATTTTACAAATTGGGAACAAAACTATCGCAGAAACTTTTTCAATTCAATTGGAGGCTTTAAGAGCCTAAATTTAATTGGAACCCGTTCGGTGGAAGGTGCGGCTAACTTAGGATTATTCTTTTCGGTAGCGCATATTGGGAGCACGCCTCCTCTAGTTGGTGTGATTTTTAGACCTCACACCGTGCCGAGACATACGTTGGAAAACATCTATGATACAGGGTTTTATACTATCAATTCAGTTCAAAAGAATTATATAGAACAAGCCCATCAAGCTTCAGCTAAATACCCAGAAAGCATGAGCGAATTCCATGAAGTGGGATTGCGAGAATCTTATCATGCCAATTTTCTTGCTCCATATGTGGAAAGTAGCCGAGTAAAAATGGGGCTCAAATTTGTTGAGAAGCACGATATTTTGGCTAATGGTACTGTGCTGGTAGTAGGAGAGGTGGTAGAATGTTGGGTAGATGGTGATGCTATGAGTTCGGATGGATTTGTAGATCATGCCGAAGTAGGAAACGTTGCGGTAAACGGTTTAGATACTTATTACAGTGCTTCTGAAATAAAGAAAATGCCTTATGCAAGGCCTAAAGATGATGTGAAGAAGTTTTCATGAGCAAAAAAAAATTATGTGTTTTTTGGTTTAGAAGAGACCTGCGATTAGATGATAATGCAGGCCTCTACCATGCGTTAAAATCGGGTGCCGAAGTACTTCCCATTTTTATTTTTGATACTGATATACTTGACAAACTGGAGGATAAAAAAGATGCGCGTGTTCATTTTATATGGCAGGAGATAGAGTCTATCAAAGAAACTCTTGAGGAAAAATACGATACATCATTATTAATAAAACACGGTTCTCCACTCAGTGTATTCAAAGATTTGGTTTCGGAATTTTCCATAGCGGAGGTCTATGCCAATAGGGATTATGAGCCGGCTGCCAAGGAAAGGGACAAGGCCGTGTATGATTTTTTGAAATCTAAGGATATTGCTTTTAAAGGGTATAAAGATCAGGTGATTTTTGACAAATCAGAAGTAATGAAAGATGATGGAACACCTTACGAAGTGTTTACGCCTTACATGAAAAAATATAAATCTGAGCTGACACCGTTTTATCTAAAGTCTTATCCGGTAAAAGACTATGTCTCCAACTTTTATAATTGTAAACCCTTTGATAAGGTTTCGTTAAATGACCTGGGTTTTGAGAAAAGTGATGTAGAATTTCCCGACAGAGATTTTGACAAAGAAACGATTCGAAACTATCACGAAAATCGTGACTTTCCCGCTAAAGATGGAACGACAAGGCTTAGCATTCATTTGCGCTTTGGAACAATTTCTATTAGAAAACTTGCTCGCTTGGCGAAAAAGGAGAATGAAAAATTTTTTAATGAACTCATTTGGCGAGACTTTTATCAAATGATTTTGCATCATTTTCCAAAGTCGGTAGACGAAGCTTTTAAGAAAAAGTACGATGCCATAAAATGGGAGAAAGATGAGGAACATTTTAAGAAATGGTGTGAGGGAAAAACTGGATATCCATTGGTGGACGCAGGCATGCGAGAGTTAAATGAGACTGGTTTTATGCACAACAGAGTTCGTATGGTGGTGGCCAGTTTTCTTACAAAGCATTTGCTGTTGGATTGGCGCTGGGGAGAGGCTTACTTTGCCATGAAGCTTTTAGATTACGACCAAGCATCAAACATTGGCGGCTGGCAATGGGCAGCAGGTTGTGGGGTAGACGCAGCCCCATATTTTAGGGTGTTTAACCCTGAATTACAGTTTAAGAAGTTTGACCCTGAAAATGAATATGTAAAAAAATGGGTGCCCGAATGGAACACCTCTGATTACCCTGAACCCATGGTGGAGCATAAGTTTGCTCGCGAACGTGCGTTAGAGCGTTACAAAAAAGCCCTTTCCTAGGTTATTTTATCTCCAAACTTTAATTTCAAGTCACTAACAAAAGTTTTGATAAGCTGCTCCTGATCTAAGCGACAGATAAGTAAGGCGTCTTCATTATCGACTACTACAAATCCTTCTAAACCTTGTACTACCGCTACTTTGTTTTCTGGAACACGGATTAAAGTATCCGTGGTATCATAACTCATAATGCGGTTTCCAATTTGCGCATTTTTATTTTCGTCAAGAGTTGCGTGCTCATGAAGGCTTCCCCAGGTGCCTAAATCACTCCAGCCAAAATCTGAAGGAATAACATACACGTGTTGCGATTTCTCCATTAGTCCGTAGTCGATGGATTCATTTTCGCAAGCAGGATAAATTTCATTTATAAAAGCGGCTTCATCTTTTGTTCCAAATTTACCAGCACCTCCTTCAAAAGCTGAATACAGATCTGGTAAGCTATGGCTGAGTTCATCCATGTATGTGTTAATGGACCAAATAAAAATTCCACTGTTCCATAGAAACTCGCCACTCTCTAAAAATTGTTGAGCCATTGCAACGTCTGGCTTTTCGGTAAAAGTTTTTACCCTCTTTACCTCGCTCATTGGATCGTCATCAAGATCTACAAACTGAATATAGCCATAACCAGTATCTGGTCTGTGAGGCTTTATGCCCAAAGTAAAAAGTTGTTTAGTGTCTTCGGCCTGGCTGCAAGCCAAGGTGGCAATTCGGGTAAACTCATCTTCATTGCTAATGAGGTGGTCAGAGGGGGCAACCAGCATAGTAGCGGTTGGATCCTCAGCCTTTATGCGATATGCTGCATAAGTAATACAAGGTGCTGTGTTTCTGCGAGCAGGTTCTAAAATGATATTCGCTACAGGAAGTTCTGGTAACTGTTGCATCACCAAATCCTTGTAGCTTTTGTGGGTTACTACAAGTATTTTGTCGGGGTCAGAAAGCTTGCGTAGCCTTCGGTAGGTCTGCTGAATAAGAGTTTCACCAGTACCAAGAATATCATGAAATTGCTTTGGGAGTTTTGAGGTGCTAACAGGCCAAAATCGACTTCCAATTCCACCGGCCATAATCACACTATATATGTTTTGCATCGTTCTGTATTGAGAGCCAAAAATAACAAATCGAGCTTTTTATTGGCGCTAAAATGACGGCTTTATATTTTGTATTTTCGCGTTTTTTCTAAATGGTTACTTCCATTTGTAATATCAAAATTCAATTAGCATGTTAAATATTGTTCTCTTTGGCCCTCCTGGAGCAGGTAAAGGTACCCAGTCTCAACATATAGTAGATAAATTCAAGCTTATACATCTTTCTACAGGAGATCTCCTACGTTCAGAAATAGCGGCAGGTACACCATTAGGTCAAGAAGCAAAATTACTAATGGACGATGGGAAATTGGTGCCGGATGCTGTGGTAATAGGTATGATTGATAACAAACTGAAAGCAAATAAAGAGGCTAACGGTTTTATTTTTGATGGATTTCCTCGCACCACAGAGCAAGCTGAAGCACTTGATGATTTGTTAAAAAGTAATGATGATAGTATTTCTGCTATGATCGCTCTTGAAGTTCCTGATGAAGAATTAATTTCTCGCCTTTTAGAGAGAGGTAAAGATAGCGGCAGGGCTGATGATCAAAATGAAGAAGTGATTAAAAATCGCTTGAGAGTGTATAATGATCAAACGGCTGTACTTAAAGACTATTACAGCAAACAAGGTAAGTTTCAAGAGGTAAACGGCTTGGGAACTATCGAAGAAGTATTTGGTAGAATTGAAAAAGCTATAGAAAACGCTTAATGGCCGGAAACTTTGTTGATTACGTAAAAATCTACTGCAAATCAGGTAGAGGAGGTTCAGGCTCATCACACCTTCATAGAGATAGGCTTACCGCTAAAGGTGGCCCTGATGGAGGAGATGGAGGTCGTGGAGGTCATGTGATACTTCGTGGAAATGATCAGTTCTGGACTTTACTTCACCTTAAGTTTAGAAAACATATCAAAGCTGAAGCTGGAGCAAATGGTGCCAGTGGCGAACGAAGTGGGCGAGAAGGTGCAAACGAAATAATAGACGTGCCCTTGGGTACTGTTGCCCGCGA
>JAUHWX010000267.1 GCA_030427285.1 Bacteroidia bacterium | reverse complement strand
AAAGTGCTTTGGAAGTAATTCGTTTACCGGAAAATGTAGATGCTACGCTTACGGCAAGCTTGCAAAAGGTGATGTATGACAATCTGGAAATAGAGCGTGTAAATGGAACAATTGCCTTGAAAGAAGGCGCAGCTTCGATGACAAACGTGAATATGGAAATGCTTGGCGGAGGGATGCAACTGGATGGTGTTTACAATAGTGTTCCTGCCGCTCCAGAAGTAGACTTTAAAATGAATATCAAGAATTTCAGTTTTAAGAAAAGTTTTGAAAAATTCATTACCGTTCAAAAAATGGCACCTATCATGGAAAATACAACTGGAACTTATGGTACGGAGCTAAATTTTGTTTCTAAACTAAACCCTGATATGAGTCCGGATTTGGCAACTGTGAATGCCGCAGGTAAGCTGGTGACCAATAATATGACTACTTCGCCTGAAGCCATGAAAAAGCTTGCCGACATGCTAAAGAATGATAAGCTGTCTACTTTGGATTTGGGAAATGTAAATCTCAGTTACAAGATTCAGGATGGCCGTGTAAATGTTGATCCTTTTGATATCAAAGCTGGTGACGTTACCGCAAAGGTGAGTGGTAGCAATGGTTTGGATCAAACACTGGATTATACCATGGATATGAAAATTCCAACTTCGGGGATAAAGGCCAATGCTTTACTTGAGCAATTTGGGGCAACTTCTGGCGGCAAGCTTGATCTGAAAGTGCTAATTGGAGGTACGGTTCAAGATCCAAAAGTAACTACCGATTTGGGCAACCTTGCCGGGAATGTAATTGATAACCTGAAGGATCAAGCCAAAGAAAAGGTAGAAGAAGTGAAAAAAGAAGCTATTGATAAAGCGAATGCTGAAGCACAAAAGCTAATTGATGAAGCTGAGAAGAAAGGGGATGAATTAATAGCTAAAGCTCAAGAAGCTGGGGATAAGCTAAAAGCTGAAGCTAAGAAACAAGCGGATAATATAAGAGCTGAAGGAAAGAAGAACGCTCAAAAAGCCCGTGATGAAGGAAAAGGTAATCCTCTTAAAAAATTAGCTGCGGATAAAGCAGGTGATGAAATAGAGAAGAAAGCCAATGAAGCTGCTAAAAAAGTAGAGGATGAAGCAAACAAGCAAGCTAATTCATTGCTGAATGAAGCCAAGAAGCAAAAAGAAGAATTGGTGAAAAACGCGAGGGAGCAGGCGAAGATTGAGGGAGGGAATTGATGCAAGTTTTCAGTTGGCAGTTTGCAATTTAGCAAGGCCAACTAATAAACAACTTCACCAGTCTACTATTTAACAATTTACAGCACAGTCATTTAAACAATGAAAAAACTACTCGCATTTACGATTTCCATACTGATAAGTTACAGCACCTATGCTCAGCCCGAGTTGGGGGAGTGTGATCAAGAGGTAGAGGAAATTGCAGCTAGTCAATTGCCAAAGGCATTGAAAAACTGGAAATCCGGAAATTACAGAGAGGCCGAGCGATACCTCAAAAAGGCAGTTTCTTTAGATCCTGAATATGCAGATGCATTGTATTTACTTGGTGATTTTTACATCAAACAGCGCCAGATTGATAAGGCAGAACCTTTATGGGTAAAGCTTTTGGAAGTGTGTCCAAATTATAAGGCTGAAGTAAAATACTTTGTGGGTGTAATCTTAATGGAAAATGGAAAACGCCCAGAAGCTATTGAAATGTTTGAATCATTTTTATCGGATCCTGAGCGAGATAGAGGTTATGATAAAGAAGTGAAAAGCGCTCTTAAAGAAGCACAGCTCATGGATGAATTATTGAGCAATCCGGTGGCTTTTAACCCAACCGTGGTGCAGCGAATCTCCACCCAGGAGGACGAGTATTTGGCCAGTATTTCTCCGGATCAGCAAAAGATGTTTTTTACCAGAAAAACCAAAAAGGTAAACCGCATGGATGGGCCAGCGGCCAAAGTACGTATGGTAGAAGAGTTTTGTATGGCCGAGCGCAACAGTACCAGCGGGGAGTTTGAAATAGGAGCAGCCATGCCTCCTCCGTTTAACACGAGTTTTAATGAAGGTGGGCCAAGTATTTCGGCTGATAATTCAGAAATCTATTTTACCGTTTGCCAGGATTTAAAAGGTTACATAAACTGTGATGTCTATTTTTCTGAGCGTGATGGTTACGGTGGTTGGACCACTCCAAAGTCCGTAGGTGACCACATTAATAATCGTGATAGCTGGGAAAGTCAGCCTACAGTTTCGGCCAATGGTGACGCGCTTTATTTTACCAGCAATAGAGAAGGAGGCTTAGGTGGACTTGATTTATATTATTGTACCCGCGAAGTGGGTGGAGATTGGAGTGCTCCTAAAAATGTAGGAGCACCAGTGAATACACGCAAAAACGAAAAAACGCCTTTCCTTCATAGTGATAGCAAAACGCTTTACTTTTCATCTGATGGCCTTGAAGGGATGGGTGCTTTTGATATTTATTATGCCAAAGCATCGAATGATTCTGTGTGGGATGAGCCTATGAATATCGGTTACCCTATAAACACAAAGGAGGATGATTTAGGGCTTTTTGTAAGTCTGGATGGGCAGACTGGGTATTTCGCTTCTACAAAGTACCGTGCACAAGGAGGCTGGGATGTTTTTGAATTTTCATTGCCCGAAAAGGCTCGCCCTGAAGAAGTAAGCCTGATAACAGGAACTTTGGTGGATGAGTACGATGAGCCGATAAAGGACGCCACGGTAGAAGTTAAAAATCTTAAAACCAAGGAAATTACCAAGGTGAGGGTAGATGAGGAGACGGGAACTTATGCTCGTGTAGTTTCTGCTAAGCCAGATCAAGACGTGATTATTACTGTAAAAAAGAAAGGAGCTGCTTTTAGTTCAAAATACGTTTCGAGTAAAGAACTTAAAGGGAGTCAGGTTGTAGATGCACCGCTGGTGGTGGCTACTTTAGAAATTGGAAAAGAGTATAAATTGAACGATATCAACTTTGAGTCAAACTCTTATGACTTAGATATAGCAGCTGAAAGTGTGATTGATGAATTTATTATTTTCTTGAAGGATAATCCAGAGCTTAAAGCGGACATTCAAGGGCACACCGATAACGTTGGTAATCCTTCGGCAAACCAAACGCTGTCACATAACCGTTCAAAGACGGTGTATGATTATGTTTTGAGTCACGGAATTGATGCTAGCCGTGTGTCTTTTCACGGATATGGAGAAACCCGTCCGATTGCGCCTAACAATACTGAAGAGGGCCGCGCGAAAAACAGGCGTACCGTTTTCGTAATTACGTCTAAGTAAGAAAATTTGGTCTTTTGATATTCCCTGTCCCTAGGAGAAGGGTGCCCCGAAATTCTTCGGGGCGGGGTATTGCGTTTAAGCTCATAGCCCCTTCGTGTACACCACTTTATAATAGTAATTTTCGGCCTGGCTAAGTTCCTCAAAGGTTAAGTATCTCCGCTTTAGCGGGAAGCCTAGAAAGTATCTCGTTATCATTACCAGATAACGACTGCCGTTTTGAGCAAATAATTTTATCGATAAGCTGTTACGCTTCTGAGCCTTCAAGATTTTGAAACCCCTCATTTTTTTGGTTTTCCGTTCATT
>JAUHWX010000266.1 GCA_030427285.1 Bacteroidia bacterium | reverse complement strand
GCGATGAAGTTTCGTTTTTACACTTCAGTCTTCAATACAAATTTTCTTCGCTCTGCTTCAAAAATTCACTCAGACTGACAGCAGCGGTGCTTTGTCAATGTTTATGTCACGCTGAGTGAGTCTGGTGGAGCCGGACTTGTATCGAAGCGTGGCTGAAACATTTCGTTTTCACAACACAGTCTTTTTAACAACAACTCTTGTTTGCCTGAATTGGTGGACAGGGAACTGTACCATAAGAGCAAAAGACACAACAATCTCCTTCTTTTGGTTTCAAAACGGTTTTGCAATCTGCACATTCATAAAAGAATTGACAAGCATCAGTTGGCATATTCTCTACTTTTTTATATCCACAATTTGGGCAAGTAATCTCTGATTTTAATAGAATTTCCATTTGTGTTGTTTGTTGTAAGATACGTTGCAAACGGGTGAACGTATCTCTTTTGTATTATTTCACAGATGTTTTAACCCTGAGATTAGCTCTAATGCGAATTCCTTGCTCCGCAGCATTTACCTTCGGTGAACTCGCAAGCTCGGTTGCAATACTGCGGAATTTCGTTTTCACAATTCAGTCTTCCTCGCAAGACTGCGGGGCCGGCTGTTACAAATTTTTTCCGCTCTGCTTCAAAAATTCACTCAGACTGACAGCGGTGCTTTGTCAATGTTTATGTCACGCTGAGTGAGTCTGGTGGAGCCGGACTTGTATCGAAGCGTGGGCGATGAAATTTCGTTTTTATAATGCAGTCTTCGATACAATTTATTCTCGCTCCGCTCTAATAAATCACTCAGACTGACAGAGGTTTTCATTTAGTCTCTTTACACAACCAAATCCCCAAACTTTTCCGTCTCCGCAATCAGTTTGTATTCACTGGCTAAGCGCTCTTTCCAGAGTTCATCAATGGCTTTGGTTTCGTAACCTTTCCATTTATAAAAATGATAGATGCGCTCTTTGAGCAAAGCTTCTTCTATTTTACAGAAAACGGAGAAATCAGATAGGTTTCGCAATGCCTCATTGGCCAAGGCCACTACACCTTCTATTATTATTACCTGCTCTTGTTGGTAACGGTATTCTTTCTCTAAAGGAGCTTGCAAAGTATGCGGGCGGTAGGCATTTAGCTTTATGGTTTCACCATTCAGTACGGCCTTAATATCGGCTTGCAATTTTTCAATATTAAAATTGAAAAACACTTCCTCTTTTGTTTCTCGCTCTGCCTTAGGGCGAATCCAATCATCAAGATTAATCCTGAGAACAGAATAGGACTCCGCTTCTAAACATTGTTTCAAATAACTACTAAAAGTAGATTTCCCGCTTCGGCTATTGCCACCTACCGAAATCACAAAGCGCGATTTATCCGCTTCTTTTACTTTATGTAAAACTGCTTTTGCTTGCGCTTTGTATGGTTCGTGAATTACAAAGTCTACGGCCTCTTTTATATTGGCAAAAAAGTAATCGGGTATAAGTTTCGATTTTCGCAATCCGAAGCCTGTCATCACACCTATGGTTTTGCAACCCGCTGCTTGCCCTGCTTGTATATCAGTTGCCATATCGCCCACCATATAGCTTTGGCTGAGGTCTATATTAAAAGCTTCGGCCGCTTGTAATAGCATACCGGGTTTTGGTTTGCGGCAATCGCAATCTATTTTATAATCGGGGTTTTCTTCGGGGTAACCCTTATCTGGGTGATGAGGGCAGAAGTACAAATCATCTAATTTGGCGCCATCATTTCCCAGTTCAGTTTCCAGTTTTTTATGAATTTCTCCAAGGCCATCTATCGTTGTAAGGTTTCTGGCTACTACACTTTGGTTGGTTACCAATACCGAAATGAAATCTGATTTGTTAATCGTTTTTACGGCAGCAGCCGAAAAATCATAGAGTTCTAAATCCTCAGGCTTATGAATCAAATCTCGATTGTGATTGAGCACGCCATCTCTATCTAAAAAAATAGCCCTTTGCTTATGGCTCAAACTTCTGCGAGCCACCTTTCCACTTTTTATATCTCCTTCTACTTGTTCTAATCGGTCAGGCGTTCCCATATCCTTTAGATACTCGGGAGTATTGTAACCGTACATGGCTACTTTATCAAAAACGGCTGGAAAAATATCTTTTCCGAAATCGGCCTTTTTGCCTTTTTCTATAAAATTAAAAATGCGTGGGTTGAAAACATAAGCTGCGGCATTTACCATATTATGGTATTGCAAACCTTCGGCATGCGGTTTGGGTAAAACTTTTACCACTCGTGCTGTTTCGTCCAGCTCTACCAAGTCACTATCATAGGGATGGTCGTTGGGGTGCACCACCAGTGTGGCTTCACTTTTTTTGGAAGCGTGAAATGCCAATAGGCGATTAAAGTCCATTTCCATCATCACATCTCCATACAGCACCAGGAAGTCTTCAGGAAGTTGAGCTTCCAATTCTTTTACTCCACCTACGGTTCCCAGCGGTTCACTTTCGTGAAAATAGCTGATCGGTATTCCAAATTTTGAACCATCGCCAAAATAATCTTCTAGAACATGGCCTAGATGGTTTACCACAAAAATGATTTCTTCAAAGCCATAGCGCTTTACCAGTTCTACCTGATATTGCACTAAGGGTTTCCCCAAAAGGGGGACCATTGGTTTTGGAACCTCCTTTGTAAAATGACCCAATCGGGTGCCTTTGCCGCCTGCTAGTATCACTACTTTCATATTGCGAAAATGCTATATAAATCGGAAAAACACTTATTAATGTATAGGAATATGTAATCGGTGAATTTCATTAGAGAGCTTATTTTTGCATCCTATGAAATACATCTGTAGTACAATATTCGTTTTGAGCGCTATGCTCACTTTTGCTCAGGCAAAAATTAACCAGGTAGATGGCGCTGGTAAAAAGCATGGGGTGTGGGAAAAGAATTATGAAAACGGTAAACTCCGCTACCGAGGAACTTTTGATCATGGTGTGGAAGTAGGCACATTCAAGTTCTACTTTGAAAGCGGTGATCTTAGAGCTATCAACAAGTTTAGAGGAAAAACGGGTGTGTGTTATTCGTATCAGTTTGGTGGCGATAGCATTGTGGCAGCCGAAGGAAAGTATATCAAGTCAAAACGTGACAGTATCTGGACTTTTTATGATATAGACGGAAATGTGGTATCCCGCGAAGGGTATAAAAATGATAAAAAGAATGGCCTTTCCGAAACGTATTATGACAACAAAAAGGTTGCTGAATCTTTTGTATATGTAAATGATAAAAAGGTGGGGCCGTGGTTGCAGTTTTATGATACGGGCAAGCCCAGAACAAAAGGAACTTATGTAGAAGGAAGTTTGCAGGGCGAAATCATCTACTATTTCCCATCGGGTAAACCGGAAATAAAAGGGAATTATGCCCGAGGTATCATGCACGGTAATTGGTACTTTTTTGATGAAAATATGAAGGTGGTGAAAAAGCAGGTTTGGAAATTTGGCACCTTGGTGAGCCAAGATCCTGAAGAGAAGAAGGATGAATCGTTGAAGGAACTGGATGGGAAATTACCTGGCGAAGGAGAAAACTAAATGGCAAGAGTAGTAATAGGTCTTAGTGGTGGAGTAGATAGCAGTGTGGCTG
>JAUHWX010000265.1 GCA_030427285.1 Bacteroidia bacterium | reverse complement strand
ACCAACCTCACATTTTGCTCCAAGCCAAGTTGAGAAATAAGTGCTGTGAGGTTTTTACGCTCTACGCCATCTCCTATTATTTCGGCATTTATTTCGGCATTTATTTCGGAGTTATTCTTTTTCAGTAAAGCAATCACACGGAGAAACTGTTCGTAGCCTTTAAGCTTTATCAGCGAACCTACACCTAGCACATCAATAGTTTTGGTTTGCGGTCTTACCCATTCTTTTTCCCTTTCGGGTAAACCAAAAGGTATGACAGCATCCGGCTTTCGTATTCCAGTTTCTTTCAGCTGTGGCTGAAAGTCTGATAGTGCTACCAATGTTGCGTAGTCTTGATTGACAAACCTCACAAAGCGATTTGGAGGCTTCATATCTTGTCCCATCAGTGTAATCACATTTGGAATATTGTGCTTTCTGGCAAAGCGATTTCCGAGCATCGCGCACTCATGCATCCAAAATGAATGCACAACATCTATGGGCTTTTCTTCATGGATTTGCTGCAGTGCTTTCATAGCCTTATTCCATAAAAAGAAACGAGAAGGATACCTCCTATTTGCTCCACCAAGCGCAACAACCGAAATTCCATTCCAAGTATATTCTCTCGCTTCAAAAGGGTAATGCAAAGCCAATACCGTGACCTCTACTTTTCCACTTTTCGCTAGTTCACGCGTGTAATTTTGAACTGTAGGCAAACAGCTTCCATCAGCTTCATCCACAGGAAAACCCGGAGTAAAAATAAGTATGTGTTTACCGGACTTCATAAAGCTTCCAGCCATTAGGCCAGGTTTTTAAAACTTCAAGATTATAATTCTGATTAACAAAGTTCCAGTTATCCATTACCTGGCTTCCCTCCCATTGGGCTTCTAATTCTTCAGGGTTGAAAAGAATTAAGTCTCCAAGCCTATGACTTTCGACATTCTCTTCCCAAAGATTGTGAAACTCAAATTGCGCACCGTAGCTTTTCAGCGAAATGTCCCAATAAAAAACATAAAGCTCTTTGCCCTCATAAGGCTGTAAATCTTTGGCTAGCTTTTGCTCAAAGTGATTCATTTCTACAAGCGGCCTTAGGTAATAGGCAGCTATCGCACCCTGAAAAATCATTAGAAAAAAAACACACAGACCAAGCTTCCTTATTGAGAAAGTGTTCATCATAGCTCCAAACCCAAGTCTATAAACCACAATAAGAACCAGTGGAAACACCAGTATCAGAAATCGCCTTGATTGTATTTCCAACCCTCCCAAAAAAAGCAAATACACCAAAACACTGACAGGTAAAACCCAAAAAACCCGCTCCCTTGGAAACTTAAAAACCGCATACAAGGCGAGTGGCAGTCCCAATAAAAAATAAGCCGGGTGCCAAACGGGATAGGTAATATAAAGAAGATTAATAAAGCGGTGTACCTGAGCTCCATCGTTAGTTTGAAAAGAACTTTGAAATAGATTTCCTAAATCCCAATGATTAAGCAAATAGCTTTCAGAAACGTTTTGCACGGATGAATGAAGCGTAAATTCTGGTAAACAGAAAAGAACAAACGCGAAAGGCATTAGCAGAGCCCACCACTTCTTTTTTGAAAGTAATTTGAAAAACGCAAAGGCTAAAGGAACAATTATCAGGAGTAATGCGGGATAACGTGAAATGGTGGCCAACGCTGCCATCGCACACAAGTTAAAGGCGGAGATAATTTTACCATTTTCCTTCCATTCAAAGTAAAAATACCAAGCCAGCACCACCCACATCATTGCAAGCAAATCAGACATACAAATCACTGAGGCTGCCAACAACTGTGGACAAAAAATCAGAAATATCAGGGAAAATAAAAAGACACTATTCGGATGCTGCCCTCTCAGTATTTTGAAAATAAAAACTCCACTAACGCCCAGAGAAAAAGCCGAAACGAGCTGCAATGAAAGAGCTGCGTTGATTCCTAAAGTGCTTTTTAGAAGAAATCCGGCTAATGGATAAAGTATAGGCCAGTGAAACTCCCCCGGCACATTACCATCTTTGAAATAGGACTCAAGCTCACCAACATATTGAAAATAGCGGTGCGCATCCTGGCCATATAATCCATTAAAATCAAAAACTATATTGGACAACCCCACAAAAACTAATGGCAAAAGAAGGAGCACCAGCATATAAATTCGGTCATTCCTCATGCTCTTGGCTTGATTAGCCTAATCCATGGGAATGGCGTCCTGGCAAACTTTTTTCGCCAGCCGGTAGGCGGTCTATACAGAAACTCTGGATTGTACTTTTTCAAATCTTCATACGAATGATGAAAATACATTTTGGCCATTTTAGGGAAACCAAGATTGTGATAATACTGGCGTGTTCGATTAACAGCGTCTTCTAAATCCTCCTCCAAATAAAAGGGCGAATCCAGAATATGAACCTCATCGGTAAGCTCCCACAAAGCTGACATCAAATTATCAAAATCGCTAAAATACTGCACCGAACTGGGTAGAATAATAAGGTCAAAATTCAAATCACTCCCCACTAATTCTTCAAAAATGTCAGCATATATAAAATGAAGGTTCGTAAAATCAAATGCCTTATCGGCCATCTCTAGTTCGCACATATTTAAATCACAGCCCGTTACTTCCTTTTCAGGAAAATACTCCGCAATTCCCGCGCTAAACCAGCCATTTCCACAGCCAATTTCTAATATGCTCTTTATTTCTTCCCTTTCATTTAGGTGGTTCAAAACGCCTTCCAAACCCAATCTGCGTATTTCCCATTCTTTATAATGTGGATGCCCTTTGGGTACATGCGGTAATCTGCGCACTTCCTCCACAGTGTATAACCTCTCTTCCTTTTCCCTCACTTGTAGGTAAAGAGACTCAAAGTCATTTTTAATGGGAGAAATAATTTTAAGCATGGTGGTGTCTTTCCGCTAAGGGAGATATTGAAAGGTAGCTATAAAATGATCTCCGGCAAGGCGAAACATGGGCCATCTTGCAACTCTATCATCCAAGCTAAAGAGCCTATTCAATGATGATTTGTTCTTGAACTTTCCTTCCAGATAAGGTGGGGGAGCAAATATGGCAAGGCCTTCCAAATCTTTTAATTCAAAGTTACCTCCCAAACCTTTTTTAAGGTCTGATGGCCAAAAGTAATAGGTTTTAAACTCTACACCTTCCAAATGTGATGGAGTTCCACTCCTCTTAAATCGCCTAAAAGCGAGCTTAAAATTTCCCTTTAGCGCAAGCGATGTTTCCCAAATGCAAAAAGGCGAAATCATTACCAGAGTGGCGTAGCCTCCCGGCTTCAAAAGCTGATTGAAATGACGACCCACTTTCGCAAAATCATCCACACAATTGAGACCACCAAAGTTTGAAAATATGTGGTCAAATTTTCTGTCTGCATTCAGCCTATTCAATTCTGTAAAAGAGCATTGTTTGGTCTTCACCAATTTACCTAAGCCTCTTTCTTCTATTTTCAAATTAGCTTCAGCAAGCATTTTTTCAGAAATATCAGTGGCCAAAACCGAATGGCCCCTTTCGGCAAAATGACAAGCGTCAATACCTGTTCCTGCATTGAGTTCTAAAATACTTGAACTTGGTTGAAGAAATCCCTCAGTGTG